>NZ_JBELPZ010000013.1:0-93216 GCF_046000445.1 Flavobacterium rhizosphaerae
TAACGGTAAGCTAAGCAAACGTGATGGCGATAAATTCGGGTTCCCGGTATTCCCGCTGCAGTGGAATGAAGACGGCACAAGTTCTATGGGTTACCGTGAAGAAGGTTACCTGCCCGAGGCAGTAGTAAACTACCTTGCACTACTGGGTTGGAACCCGGGTACTGATCAGGAGTTTTTTAGCCTGGATGAACTGGTGCAGCTATTTGATATAGAAAGGGTACACAAAGCCGGTGCAAAGTTTGACCCTGCCAAGATAAAATCGTTTAACCACCATTATTTCCAGTTACAGGATAATGCAGAAATTGCTAAAGCATTTTCATACACGCTATTAGAAAAAGGCATTAACAGGCCTGAAGAAGATGTTATAAAAATAGTAACACTGGTAAAAGAGCGTGCCAGTTTTGCAAATGAATTATGGGCGCAAAGTCATTTCTTTTTTGAAGCGCCAACAGCTTATGATGAAAAAGCTACCGGTAAACAGTGGAAAGAAGATACGGGAGCTATTTTAAAAGAAGCTGCTACAGTACTTGAAAATACGCTCGATTTTACATCTGCTAATACAGAAAGTGTTTTAAAGGCCTGGATTGCCGAAAAAGGTATTGGCATGGGTAAAGTTATGGCTCCGCTGCGTTTGAGCCTTGTAGGCGAATTAAGCGGCCCACATCTATTTGATATTATAGAACTGATAGGTAAGCAGGAAACTATTGACCGAATTAATAAAGCAGTTGACATTTTAGGATAATATGAGCCTCCCCCATCGGGAGGCTTTTTTGTAACATTTTTGCTCATTTAGCTACTAATAAGATGAAAGCAGGATTAGCCTGTTTATTAATTGCAATTAATGTATATTCACCAGAATATAAAATCAATCTTACAAAATCATGAATATAGGAGTAATTATTTTTTTAGTATTTGTGCTGTTTATTTTTCTTTCGTCGTTTTTTACGGTGAAACAGCAAACAGCCGTAATTATAGAGCGTTTTGGTAAATTTCATAGTATGCGCCAGGCCGGTTTGCACCTTAAAATTCCGCTTATTGATAAAGTAGCCGGACGTGTAAACCTTAAAATTACCCAGCTGGATGTAATTATAGAAACCAAAACCAAAGAAAACGTATTTGTAAAAATGAAGGTTTCGGTGCAGTTTAAAGTAATACAGGAAAATGTATATGATGCTTTTTATAAGCTGGAATATCCGCACGATCAGATTACCTCATACGTATTTGACGTAGTACGTGCCGAAGTACCTAAATTAAGGCTGGATGACGTTTTTGAGCGTAAAGATGACATTGCTATTGCTGTAAAACGCGAACTGAATGAAGCCATGACTACATATGGGTATGATATTATTAACACCCTAATAACCGATATAGACCCTGACCCGCAGGTTAAAAATGCCATGAACCGTATTAATGCTGCCGACAGGGAAAAAAGCGCTGCCGAATATGAAGCAGAAGCACAACGTATACGGATTGTAGCTAAAGCCAAAGCCGAAGCCGAAAGTAAAAGGTTACAGGGACAGGGTATTGCCGACCAGCGCCGTGAAATTGCACGTGGCCTTGTAGAAAGTGTAGATGTGCTTAACCGTGTAGGCATTAACAGCCAGGAAGCCTCTGCCCTTATTGTAGTAACACAACATTATGATACCTTACAGGCTATAGGAGCCGACACTAATTCTAACCTTATATTACTGCCAAACTCACCACAGGCAGGCAGCGATATGCTAAACAACATGGTAGCCTCGTTCACAGCCTCTAACCAAGTGGGTGAAGCTATGAAAAAGGCACAAAGGAAAAAGAAAGACAATGACGATTACAAACGCCCTGATTACCTGAATCAGATAGAAGATACTACTAACGATGACAAAGAAGAATAACTAGAAAAAGCTGCCAAATGGCAGCTTTTCTTTTTTAAGCAATCCGGTTAAACTAAACTATAAAAACTGTGTCTAACAAATAATATAATTATTTGAATTATGACAACAACGTTTTTTAAAATTATGGCAGCAGGATGTATACTTGCTGCTAGTCCGGCTTTTGCACAGGAGGATATGCCAGTGCAAAAAAGAACCCCAGAAAAGATGTTTGAAAAGCTGGATGCAGACGGTGATGGTAAAATAAGCATGGCAGAAGCTGAAAAGGCGCCCAAAGGCAGGCTTAAAGAAAACTTTGCAACTATTGATACCAACAAAGACACGTACCTGGATAAGGAAGAACTTAAAACATACCGCAAAGAGCGTATGGCCAAGCGAAAAAGCAATAAGTAAAAAAACAAAAGGCTGCCAAATTTGGTAGCCTTTTCTAATTCTAATTCTAATAAATAATTAAAATATCTTTTTAAACAAAAACGTTAATGCTGCGCTTTTTATAGGGCCGGAAAAGGCACCTAATATTTTAAATATTTTTTTGGGTGTATCTCCAATTATATTTTCAGGCTGCAGGCTTTCTTTGGTGTCATCAAAACTTTTTTGAAACTTAGCAAAAGCAAGGTCTCGCTCTACCCTGGCAATTTCAATTTCCCTTTCAATTTCGTTATACGATTTATATACAATATCTGACATTGCTAAGTATTACTTATATTCGTTAAAAAATTTCTTTGAAAACCTCATTATCATTGGCCTTTCTAATATTTTGCGCGCCCTTTTAAATGCAATAACAAATGCTATTACATAAATAAAGCCCACAATAGCAAAGCCATATGCAAAGTTATTAAGCCAATATCCTAACCCCATAGACACTGCCAGGGAAAAGAACAGTACCAAAAAACACAGTAATATGGCAAGAATAAAAACCCGGAATATGCTGCTTACAGCACGCACTGCAATTTTAAAACCCAAAAGCTTATAATAACGCACAGAGGCATCAATAAGGTTTTTGGTTTCGTTTTTTAAATCTTCAGCGCTATCTTTTATGTTTTCAAATGCCATATAGTAAGTTGTGGTATGTATATATTAGGCTTTTTCTGTAGCCTTATCTTTTGCAGCTTTTAAATCCTGAAGTTTCCTTTCAAGCGTTTCAATAATTTCATCCGCTTTACTGTCAACATTTGCCACTAAAGAATTCAGGCCGCTTTCAATGTCCTGTTTGGTATGGCCAAATTTGCTTTTTACAGTTTCTGTAAGCTCACTGATTTTATCTTTTATCTCGTCAGCTTTTGAGCCTACACCTTCTTTAATTTTTTTTCTTGTTTTGGTTCCTTCTTCGGGTGCAAATAATATCCCTATTGCAGCACCTACGGCAGCGCCTGTAATAATTGCTGCTATTGTTCCTGTTTTACCAGCCATAATTTATAAATTTTTATTAGTTAAGTACATTTATTTACTAGTTACTATAAAGGTACGCACATTTAAATGTAACCGTGTTAAGGTGTAGTTAATTGAAACCTAAAAATTATAAAAAATTAAAAATAACAGCTTATGCGGGATTTTTAAATGATAAGCCGGCTAATTATACCTATTTTTTATAAACTGCTACTCAGTGGCTTTAAAATACCCTGTTTTTAATAAATAAAAATTATAGATACTTAAATTTTAATAAAAATCATATATGATAGAAGTACTATATCAAAAAAATAAAAGTAATAAAAAATACCTATAAAAAAGGCTCCTTTTTATTTAGGAGCCTTTACAATATATTTTATTAGAATTATTCTTTATGTTCAATTTTTGCCCAGGTGTCGCGCAGGCCTACTGTTTTATTAAATACCAGTTGCTCTGCATTGGTATCTTTATCTACACAAAAATAGCCCAGCCTCTGGAACTGGAACCGCTCCCCTGCTTCGGCACTTTTAAGCGACGGCTCTAAATAGCCGTTTATTATGTGAAGCGAATCAGGGTTAATATACTCTTTAAAATCTACCTCTTTATCGCCATCAGGGTTTTCATGAGAAAATAGCCTGTCGTATATCCTTACTTCTGCCTTAACCGCGTGTGGAACCGATACCCAGTGCAAAGTACCTTTTACTTTACGCATACTGGCTTCGGTACCGCTGCCGCTTTTACTATCAGGGTCATATGTAGCATGTATTTCAAGTATATTACCGGCTTCATCTTTTACAACACCCTCCCCTTTTATAATATAAGCATTTTTAAGGCGCACTTCTTTACCTATAGAAAGCCTGAAAAATTTGCTGTTGGCGCTTTCTTTAAAATCTTCCTGCTCTATATACAATTCGCGGCTAAAAGGCACTTCACGAAAACCAGCTGATTCATCTTCGGGGTTATTTTCTGCTTCCAGCCATTCCTCCTGCCCTTCGGGGTAATTGGTAATTATCAGCTTTACAGGATCTAAAACTGCCATAACGCGCGGTGCGGTTTTGTTAAGTTCTTCGCGCACGCAAAACTCCAGCACGCTAACATCTACCAGGTTGGTACGTTTGGCAATACCAATAGTATCGGCAAAACTGCGGATAGCCATAGGCGGGTATCCCCTGCGACGCATACCACTAATAGTACTCATGCGTGGGTCATCCCACCCGGTAACATATTTTTCCTGCACCAACTGTAATAATTTACGTTTACTTACCACAGTATGGCTAAGGTTACGGCGGGCAAATTCGCGCTGTTTAGGGCGTGTTTTGCCTTCAGTATATACCTGGTCTAAAAACCAGTCATAAAGTTCCCTGTGCATCATAAATTCAAGCGTACAAAGCGAATGCGAAACTCCTTCAAGGTAATCGCTCTCACCATGCGCCCAGTCATACATTGGATATATGTGCCACTTATTACCAGTGCGGTGGTGGGGTTTGTTTATTATACGGTACATAATAGGATCGCGCATCAGCATATTGCTGCTGGACATATCTATTTTGGCACGCAAAACGTGTGTACCTTCGGCAAATTTGCCATTTTTCATTCCTTCAAACAACGCAAGGTTTTCTTCTACAGAGCGGTTTCTATAAGGGCTATCAGTACCCGGTGTAGAAGGCGTGCCTTTTTGCTTTGCCATGTCTTCAGAGCTCTGGCTGTCTATATAAGCTATGCCCCTTTTTATAAATGCTACAGCCCAGTCATACAACTCCTGAAAATAATCAGATGCATATAATTCCTTATCCCAGGTATATCCCAGCCACTCTATATCGCGTTTAATGGCATCTACATACTCCTGCTCTTCTTTGGCAGGGTTCGTATCATCAAAACGAAGGTTTACGGGTGCGTTATAGCGCAGGCCAAGCCCAAAATTGAGGCAGATGGAACTGGCATGGCCCACATGCAGGTAGCCATTGGGCTCCGGAGGGAAACGAAAACGGAGTCCTTCTTTCGGGAAACCTTTTGAAAGGTCTTCTTCTATTATCTGTTCTATAAAATTTAATGAGCGCTCTTCAGTTAACATAGCTTATAATTGTAAGATTGCAAAGGTAATAATTAGTGGCAAAGTTACAGGGCTACAATAGGGCAAAGTTTAAGTGGGACTGATAATAATTATTAACGTTTAGAACTTAAAAAGTGCGCCTCTTTGTATATTTGTTACTCACAAACTTAATACATGGGAGTAATAAAACTTAAAAATATACGCACTTTTTCTTACCACGGCTGCCTGGTTGAAGAAAGTAAAATTGGTAGTGATTATGTTATAAACCTTGAGGTGAAAACCGATTTGCGTAAGGCTAAAGAAACAGATGAACTGGCCGATACTGTTGATTATGTTCACCTGAACAGGATTGTAACAGAAGAAATGGCTATACGCTCTAAATTACTGGAGCATGTAGGGCAACGCATTGTAAAGCGTATTTTTGGCGAGCTGCCAGCTGTTTCCAGAATAAAAGTAGCAGTGTCTAAAATAAATCCCCCTATTGGTGGCGATGTTGAGGCAGTTACCATTGAAATTGAAGAATACAGGGCATAAATTTCTGTCTGAAATTCTTAATTATGGATTTTTAACTAAAAACTTTTGCAAGAAAATATACAGATAGGATTATTTAATTATGCATACATTTGAAAAAATGTGTACATTTGCCATCCAAATAAACACTGGCATCTTGGCCGAGCGGCTAGGCACAGGTCTGCAAAACCTGCTACAGCGGTTCGAATCCGCTAGATGCCTCAACAAAAAACTCCTTTATTACAAAGGAGTTTTTTTATTTTTAATGGGTAGTTTCTATCTGGTGAAGGGTTTCTTCCATCCTTTTTGGGAACCAGCCCTGTATTAAAAGGGCAATGCCAAATACCATGAGTATAATGCTTATTCCCTGTTTTATTTTTACAATATTAGTCATGGTAAGTTTGCTGCGTAATTGTTTGGCAAGTAATATTTTACCAATATCAATTATAAAATAGCTTACTATAAGCGAACTGAAAAAAACCAGTATACGGTCTGGCTGCATATTAAGTTGCGGACCCCAAGTTATTATAATAGCAAGCCAAAAACCTAATACTCCAACATTAATAAAATTTAAAAGAAAGCCTTTAACAAAAAGACTTACAATATCTTTTCTTAAAATGTCTTTACTGCTTTGGTCTATAATCTGGTTTTTAGAAGAACGGTTTATCTTGAAAAAAGAAATGATGCCATAGGTTAGCATAATAAGCCCGCCAAATATAAATAGCGCGGGGTCATCTTTTATAGTGCTTAAAAGGCGATAACTGCTAAAATAGGCTATTAGTATAAAAATAATATCAGATGATATAGCGCCAAGATCAAAAGCTATGGCAGCTTTTATGCCCTTTACTACACTGGTTTCTAATAATACAAAGAAAACCGCTCCGGGCATAATACTAAGAAAGAAACCTAAGGGTATAGCGCTTAAAATATCCTGAAACATTAAACCTTTTTAATGATGCAAGTTACCATTAATTATTGTATTTATAAAAAAAGCATACTTAAACTGTGCTTTTAATTATTATTTATTTAACAATAGTTATCTCGGCATCCTCCCCTTTTGACTGTTTTACTTTGCCTGGGTTACCATAAATGGTTAGTGCAGCATCAGAATTTACTGTGGCATCTACTGTATTTTTTACTGTAATAGCTGCCCCAGCATCAGATGATAGAGTAATAATGGTATCCTGGGTTTCAAGTTCTTTTGCGTTAAGCACAGCATCCGAAGAGTAGTTCGCTACGTGTCTTTTTGCTTTACCGATAAGGGTTACAACAGCATCAGAATTTGCAGTAGTATTCAGGGTTTTTACATTAACAGCAAGTGTTACAATGGCATCAGAGGCGGCAGTAAGGTTCAGGCTATTGCTTTTTATCTCGTCATTACAGCTAAAATTACTATCGGGTGCAACGGTTATGTTTTCCAGGTCTTCGGTATAATAAACTGTAGCAGTACCATCACCGTTAAGGGTAAGTGACTCTCCGTTATCAACTACCTGCAGTTCATCATTATCATCATCGGCATCATTAATTACTACTTTATTTTGGTTAGATTTTATCATTGTAATATTCATATCCGGACCTACCGAAATACTTTTAAATGGTTTTATACCAATAGTTTGCTGGGCATTTATTAAACAAAATGCTGCCAATGCTGCTGCTGTAAAAAGTGTTTTCATAAAATTTTAATTTAAGTTATTATAGTGAATATTTATACTAAAGACATGCTTGATTATTATAATGTTACACTTTTTAAAAAAATAACCCCACAAGTAAAAACTTATGGGGTTACGTTATAATAGATAAATCTCTATTCTGTTACATAACATCTATACTGCCACCGGCAAAACTGTTTTTATTAACCTGTTTTGGGTTGCCATAAATATCAATATCACCTCCTGCACGGGTTTTAGCATCTGCAAAATCTGTAGCATATACATCGGCTTCGCCACCAGCGCTCAGGGTAACTTCTGTTTGTTTAGTTATGAGGTTTTTACCTTTAAAAATAGCACCGGATGTCATTTTAAGGTCATGATAATCAGCCGTACCACTTATTTCTAAAATACCACCGGAATTTGCCTTTGTTTTAAGCTTATCAACATCCAGTTTTAATTTTATCTGGGCGCCTTCTTTTGCGTTAAGCTCAAAAGCAGTAGCAGTAAAAGTATCTGCAGAACCTACATAAGCACCTTCACTGGCTTCTACGTTGTCTATACGCCCGGTATAATATATAGTAGCCTCAATATCTTCTCCCTGAAGGAGTTTAGAAAATTTCATGCGTATTTTAAGGTCGCTGTTTTTTATTACAACCTCTACCTCGCCGGCCCTGTCGCCCTTAATAACCACTTTGTTTTCGGTAGATTTTACAAGGGTAACATGTATCATATCAAAAGCCCTTACGGCTGTAAAATCGCCCAGGTTTTGTGTTACCTGTGAAAAAGATAACAGGCTGAAAAAGCATAAAAATGCTGTAAAAACTAATTTTTTCATGTTATAAATTTTTAACTTAATACAATCAGGTTGCTCTACTTAAAGACGGCACCACTAGCTATTTGTTACAGTATAAATATTATTCATTTTTTCTCAGATAAGTAAAGTCCAGCTGCTTTTTAACCAGGTCGGCATTTTTAACTTTTACATACACTTCATCACCCAGCTGTATGATGTTATGGGTTACCTCCCCTACCAGTGCATATTGTTTTTCGTCAAAAATGTAATAATCTTCTTTAATTTCCCTTATGCGGCACATTCCTTCGCATTTATTCTCTACAATTTCCACATAAATACCCCATTCGGTTACGCCAGATACCACGCCCAAAAACTCCTGGTCTTTGTGATCTAACATGTACTTAACCTGCATGTATTTAATACTGTCCCGTTCTGCATTGGCAGCCAGGCTCTCCATACTGCTGGAGTGCTGGCACATTTCTTCATATTTCTCTTCATCGGCCGATTTTCCACCATCAAGGTAATGCTGTAACAGCCTGTGCGCCATAACATCCGGGTAACGGCGTATGGGCGATGTAAAATGAGAATAATAATCAAATGCCAGGCCATAATGCCCTATATTCTGGGTGCTGTACTTGGCTTTGCTCATAGTACGTATTGCCAGTGTATCTACAAGGTTTTGCTCTTTTTTGCCCTGTACCTCTCCAAGCAGGTTGTTTAAAGATTTTGAAATAGTATCTTTTGACTTAAAATTAATGCTGTACCCAAATTTTGAAATTACAGTTTGCAGGTTAATCAGCTTATCTTCATCCGGCTCGTCATGTATACGGTATACAAATGTTTTTTCAGGCTTTTGTTTTCCTATAAATTCTGCCACCTTACGGTTGGCCAAAAGCATAAATTCTTCTATAAGATGGTTGGCATCTTTAGCTATTTTAAAATATACCCCGGTAGGTTCATCATTTTCATTAAGATGAAATTTTACTTCTACCTTATCAAACGATATGGCACCCTTAGCCATACGCTTGCGGCGTAAAATTTTAGCCAGCTCATTAAGTTTTAAAGTAGCTTCTTTTACAGGTTCACTAACAGTGTATGCTTCATCGGTTAAAGAAGTTTCAGCAGGTATAGTATTGCCTTTGGTTTCTATAATATGCTGTGCTTCTTCATAAGCAAAACGCTGGTCGCTATAAATAACGGTACGCCCAAACCATTGGTTTACCACTTCTGCCTTATTATTAAGTTCAAATACGGCAGAAAAAGTATATTTTTCTTCATGAGGCCTTAAAGAACACGCAAAATTACTCAGTACTTCCGGCAGCATGGGCACTACCCTGTCTACGAGGTATACTGATGTGGCCCTGTTGTAGGCTTCGGCATCAAGCGGGGTACCTTCCTGTAGGTAATGCGATACATCGGCTATGTGTACGCCTACTTCATAATTGCCATTTTCAAGTTGCTGGAAAGAAAGGGCATCATCAAAATCTTTTGCATCCTTAGGGTCTATGGTAAATGTCAACACATTACGCATATCCCTCCTGCGGGCAATTTCTTCGGGGTGTATTTCAGTATCAATATTTTGTGCAAATATCTCTACATCAGCAGGAAAATCAGAGGGTAATCCATACTCTGCAAGTATGGCATGCATTTCGGTATTATGTTCGCCCGGTTTACCCAGTACTTTTATTACCTCACCAAAAGGGCTGTCAGCCTTTTCGGGCCAGTCTACCATTTTAACCAGTACCACATCGCCATGCTCTGCCTCACCTAATTTATTTTTTGGTATAAAAATATCGGTATACATTTTGGCATTGGCGGTGCTTACAAATGCAAAATTCTTTTGCACGTCTATAACACCTACAAATTCAGTTTTAGAGCGTTCCAGTATTTCAACCACTTCACCTTCGGGCCTGCGCCCTTTCCTTCGGTTATAAATATATACCTTAACCTTATCATTATCAAGTGCTTTGTTAAGGTTATTGGTAGGTATAAAAACATCATCTTCAAGGTCGGGAGAAACAAAATAAGCCGTTTTACGGCTGGTCATATCAATAGTACCTTCTATATAATCGGCTTTACTTATCACACGGTATTTTCCCCTTTCGGTTTCTTCTACACGTTCCTGGGAGGCTAGAATTTTCAGTTCTTTAATTATTTCGTTACGGCTTTTTGTATCGTTAAGCTGTAATGCAGCAGCTATCTGCTTGTAATTAAATGCTTTATTTGGGTCTTTAGCGAGTATCTTGTAAATTTTACCTGAAAAATCTTTTTCTTTTTTAGCTGACGGTTTTCCGTTCTTTTTATTCATACAATTATTTAAATATGCCTGAAAATTACAAATAACTAAGAGAAATGTAACCCTGTTTAATGAAATAATAACGTTTTAATCAGTATTTTTATACAGATAATACTCAAACAAAGGGTTATGAAACATTTTGTTACCGCTGCAAGCTATAACCACCATCATGAAACTATTATAATACGCCACTTATTAACCGATGCCGGATTGAACTTTTATTTTGAAAACGAAATTATGGCTTCCCTCTACCCCGGCCCTCAATCTATCCGCCTCAAAGTTCACCCAAACGACCTAGATACCGTAACAGCGATACTGAACAGTTTTAATGAAGGCAGCCACCTGAAAATTGTTTAACAAACGAAAAGGTTTTCAACAACTATTATAAAAACAAAAAAAGAAGATTTTTAAAATAATTTTTTTTGATGGTTATTATGGTTTGTTAATTGCAGGGATAACTTTTAGACAGAATATTGTTTTTATAAGTTATATAAAATTATACATTGTTTTAAACAATGTTAACTTAATGTAAATTAATAAAAATGAATGTTTTATAATAATGATTAACTAACTTATCAACCATTGTTAATATCAGTTTTTATGGTGAAAACCTTAATAAATACCTTTATAAATTAGTGTTAATATCCCTGTTAAAAGTGCTGATAAATTCCCCATAAATAAAGTTAGTTTTCACAGCAATGTTAGGAAAAAGTTACTACTATAAAAATATGTTAAGTAAACGTAAATTTTTTTACTTTTTTAGTGGGTAAATTATTAACACAAACTGTGTATAACAACCCCCCTCGTTTTCAGTATGTTTTGAAATTTATCAACAACAACCCACACTCTAAAAAATATCAGTATATTATATGCAGCCCTTTTGCACTTTTATAAGTGTTTACTAATACTTTTTGGTAAATTTGTACCAGCAACATAACAAAACATTATATATGACTATATCTATAGGGAATGACCATGCAGGCCCCGATTATAAAAAAGCTATTGTAAAGCATCTGGAAGAAAAAGGCTTTACAGTTATTAACCATGGTACCGATACTTTTGACAGTGTAGATTATCCGGACTTTGGGCACCCTGTAGCCACTGATGTAGAACAGGGCAAGGCCGATTTTGGTATACTGATTTGCGGTAGCGGTAATGGTGTAGCCATGGCGGCCAATAAACACAAAGGCATACGGGCAGCATTGGCCTGGACGGTAGAAATTTCGGCGCTAACGCGCCGGCATAACAATGCTAATATTTTATGCATTCCGGCCCGGTATACTGCCATACCACAAGCTGTTGAAATGGTAGACGCATTTTTAAATACTGATTTTGAAGGCGGAAGGCACCAAAACCGTATTGATAAAATTCCGTGTTAATTCAGGATAAAATATAATAAATGAGCACCGGGTTTATGCCCGGTGTTTTTATTTTAGAGCATTTGTAGTTAATGTAAACCCTGCCCCCTGCCCTGTTTGGTAATTGTTATTCTTTTACTTCGTGTTCAATGCGTTTATCCGGTATAAGCCACATCAGTGCTACTGCAATATACAGCGCGCCTGCAATGTAGGTGCTTATCCAGCAGGAGGCAATACCTATAGCATATAATAAGGGGGATAATTTGCCTTTTATATCTTTACCCACGGCCTTGGCAAGTAAAGAATCTTCGCCCTGGCTTTTAATAATGGTACGCTGCAACATGTTGTAGGCCACGCCCGACATAAGCAGTATAAACCCATATATTGCCATAGGCTGTGTTTCAAAATGGTTTTCGCCCATCCAGGCGGTTACAAACGGCACAAGCGACAGCCAGAACAGCAAGTGCAGGTTGGCCCACAATATGGCGCCCCGTACGTATTTTACGGTATGCATCATGTGGTGGTGGTTGTTCCAGTAAATGCCCAGGTAAATAAAACTAAGCACATAGCTTAAAAAAGCCGGGAGGGTGGGCAGCAAATCTTTAAACGTGCTACCGTGCGGCACTTTAAGTTCCAGTACCATAATGGTGATGATGATAGCCAGCACCCCATCGCTGAATGCTTCTGTCCTGCCTCTTTGCATTATTTTTTGGTTTAAAAAGCTAAAAATAGCAAAAAATCGGTTTGATTTAACATGGTGGATTTCCTCCTTAAATTTGGTGACTGATTTTAAATTCCGGATAAAAATGCCTTAATTTACAGTGCTTTGACACAAATGCCGTAAAAATGCCGCCCTAAAACCGTTATAACCGGCAGGGGTGCCGGGGTAATTTTGTCCCTGAACTTTAAATCAAATCATTATGAAAGCAATTGGTAAAAAAATTTCAGAAATCAGGAAACAAAAAGGGTTAACCCAAGAAGAAGTTTCCGAAACGGCAAACATTAACCTGCGTACCCTGCAACGTATAGAAAAGGGCGAAACCGAACCCCGAGGCAACTCCTTACAGGGCATTTGCGCCGCACTGGGCGTTAATATAGAAGACCTGGTAGATTATGGTAAGGTTGAGGACAAAAGTTACCTGATGTTCCTGCACCTATCGGTAATGAGCTTTTGCGTGATACCCCTGGGCAATATTATACTCCCACTGATATTATGGCTCAACAAGCGCGACAAAATACTTCAGGTACAAAAACAGGGCGCCAACATTATTAACTTCCAGATATGGTACACCATAATTACCACCACGCTGTTAATGGTAACGGTTTTTAGCATGATTATGCATTTTGAATTCCCTGTACCGTTTGAAGGTGTGTTGCTAAGCCTGCTGGTACTGGGCATTTTAAATTTTCTGTACCCTGTTATTGCCGCCATACGCATTAATAAAGGCAAAGCCACACGCTTATACCCGGATCTTATCCGTATTGTGCGGTAGGGTTTAGCAGGAGTTATAGAGTACGCTTAATTTTTTAAGGATTTTGGCGGGTATCAAAAATATCTGCAATTTTGATAAGTCTATTGACTGAATCTACAGCATAAATTATTTTATAATTGTAGCAGATAAAATATCTATATTCAATTTCGCGGTCTAATAATAGTTTTTCTAAAGGGTAGGTAAGCGGATCTATCAGGAGTTTATTTGTTTCAGAAATTATTTGCCCAATTATTTTTACAGCAATATTAGTGCCAGCGTTTTTCAGTGTAATAGTTAAATATACTGTCCAGTTCGCTTTCGGCAAAATCTGACCAGATTATGGTATAAACCATTACCTGTATTTTTCTAAAAGTTGGGCACTGGTTTTATACCTTCCACTTTTAAAATCATCTTCAGATTTGCTAATACGGGTGTTGAGTTCAGTAACCGTCATAGGCTCAGGAGAATCATTGTTTTCAGATTTCTTTTGTTTAAGCAGGTTTTCAAGAAGGGTAATAACTTCCTCGCTTTGTAGCTTAACAAACTCCTGTATAAATTCTAATTTTCTGGCCTGCAAATCCATAGGGTAATTATTATTATATCAAAGATACAAATAATTTATTGCAAATTACAAACCACGCGGCACGCGTGGTTTTGTTGTATTATTTTGGGCACAAGCAAGGATGCTCGCGCCAGCGGAGGAAACGTAGTGTAGTCGAGACACCGAAGGTTGAACGATGTTAAATCACTGAAATATAGATTCCTACGTTTCGCTGCGCTACAGTCGGAATGGAAATACTGTTGCTTTTTCTGCTGGCGAGTGTCACACTCGTGCCGTGTTTTAAGAGTATAAAATATGTAAGCAATATAGTTTTATAAAGAATTTCGATTTATAAAATTTAATATACCATCTAACATAGTTTCAACTTGATCTTTTGTGTATTCTGTATACAAACCATGGGCTGCTTTATTTCTTAAATCTAACCAAGCAGTAACACTTTTTTGGTCAAGTCTATTGTAGACACCAGCATTTGACAATTCGGAATTTATTGTATCGGCCGTTTTTTGAAGTAATTTTCCCGTTTTATCATTGTCTACAGTGATTCCATTTTTTCTGCATAATTGTCTCAGATGTTCTTCTAAAACACTTCCAATTATTACAGCTGCAGGGTCTTTGTAATTTTGTTTTAATAAATATTCAGCGGTTTCTATAAAATCCGTAAATATTTCAGCAGTAATTAAGCTTTTAATCGTTATTAGCCAACCTTTTTCAATTTCTGTTTTTATAGAACTTAATATTCCCCTCCCAGCTTCGACATATGAAGGCCTCGGACCCTTAACTTTTGAAAGGAATATTGTATAATATGGATGATTATCCCCATATATATTTATTATAAAAGATAATGAAGCACTTTCAAAATTGTTATAAGTTTCAGAATCAACCCAACTAGTTATAGTTAGATCCTCTACATAATATTCAGTGGCTAATGCTTTATTTGATAAATCAATTAAATAATTAACCCTATCAAGGATTTGCTTATCAACATTCATTATGAATTTTTGGTTTTATAAGTTTTTTTATTTTCGAAAAATGGTTTAAGATCTGCTTTAAGAGCATGGTACTTATCATTACCATATTGTCTTAGTAGCAGCAAAGATTTTTTATTAGCTTTATCCAGCTGTATCAATTTAGAATGGGTAGCATCTTTTATCTCACCATCAATTCTAAGGTATTTTAAGTTAGACGTTGATTTTGACAATGAAGTTAAAAAAATATGTGCAAATTCGCTCTGACCTGTTAATGATGTACTGAAAAGACGTGATTTCCATCCAATAAATGAACGTCTTCGTCGTGATAGAGGTTCCCTTTTTTCACTCACATTCATACTAGAGATTGACAGAAGCTGAATATCAGAATAGAGTTTGTCTTTTCCAACAAAATGCCATGTAGCTTCTGTATATCCAACTAATGAAGGATTATTAGCCCAAACACCACCGTCAATATATTGTCTACTTTCATGGAGTTTAATTTCGGCTATCGGGAAATAAGTTGGTGCGGCTGAGGTTGCTAATGCGACATCTACCATTAATAAATCATTATCTCTACTTAAATTACCTTCACGGTGGTCATATTTAAATATTTCATACGTACCATGCGTTAAATCAAATGTAGGTATACATAGTAAACATTTACTATCACCAATTTTATTGGTCTTTAAAATCGCTTCTAAAGCTTTTCTTAATTTTCTATCAGAATATTTTCCCCAAAAAAGAGTTTGTTTAAGCACCGGTAAAAACCTGGACCACCAAAATATTTTAGGACCATGATTATTATAAAAATCACAAATTTCACTAGTAGGTATACCTGCGGAAAGGGCTAAAGCAATTAGACCTCCAGTTGAAGTACCGCAAATTAAATCAAAGTAATCGACTATTCTTACTTTATCGTCATTGGTATCCTTAATTAATTGTTCTTCAATTTTTTTTAATATAGTGGCAGAATAAAGGCCCTTAATTCCACCCCCGTCTATAGATAAAATTTTAAAGGACTTATTCATCTGACTTTTTATCTCGGCTTTCTATTGCTTTTCTCGCACTTTCAGGGATATAATCCACATAAAACTCTTGTACTCTTTTAGGCTGAGTTATCAATACATCTGAGATTATGTTTATAAATCCAAATAAAGCATAAGCAATTTCAGTTTTATCATTAAAATTTATACTCCCCGGATGGACAGCATTATTTCCAATTACTCTAACACTATCTAACGCTTGTTGCATAGTTGGAGGTAGTCCTTTCTTAACTAGATTTTCAATATCTTCATTAATATTCTTCCCTTTTTCCCCTAAATGAACACAAAGTTTTTGTATTGCCAGCCTTAAAAGTGCAGCAGCACCGCGAGGAGATATGTTCACAATATTCATGGCTTCACTATAATCATTTTTGATGTCTTCTGGTAAATCAGGATTAGGCATTTCAACGTTTCCTGTTAATGGATATACCATTTTATCAACTATCCACATAGAGATATTATTGCAATGTGCACATTTGGCAATATAGCTTTTGTTTAACTTAAATGATGCTGGTGTTAGCTGACCATTTGGAAGAAATTGTTTATATTGACATCGAATATCATTGGACCAAGTCTGCAATGATAATACGCCACAATGAGAACAATGAAAGGAAGGCTTATTTAATTCAGGTTGTATATATTTCATTTTTGATATTAATTGTTTGGTTCTTCCAAACTTACAAAAATTATCTTAAAATTACTTTTAAAATATCCCCCTATCTTTGCACCCCAATTACTACTAAAATGACAAACATTCAATATATCGCCAGGCTGATAAGCGCACCGGTTCAGGGCATTACCGCCACGCTACAACTGCTTGCCGAAGACTGTACTATACCTTTTATTGCCCGTTACCGTAAAGACAAAACCGGCAACCTTGATGAGGTGGTTGTAGAGCAAATAGCTAAACTCAGCCAGGCGTATGAGGCCATTATAAAGCGCAAGGAAGCCATTATAAAAAGCATTGATGAGCAGAACGCCCTCAGCCCGGAGCTTTCGGCAAAAATAAACGCCAGTTTTGACCTTACCGAGCTGGAAGACCTGTACCTGCCCTATAAGAAGAAACGCAAAACCCGCGCCGACGCCGCCCGCGAAAAGGGGCTGGAGCCATTGGCTAAAATAATCATGGCGCAAAATGCCGATGATGTGGAGTACATAGCTTCCAAATACCTGAACAACGATGTTGCCAATGAAGACGAGGCGTTGCAGGGCGCGCGCGATATTATTGCAGAGTGGATAAACGAGAATGTGTACGTCCGCAAAAACCTGCGCCGCCTATACAACCGCAAGGCCGCCATTACTACCAAGGCCGTTAAGGGTGCCGACCCGGAAAAGGCCGCCAAGTTTGAGCAGTACCTGGACTGGAGCGAGAACCTTGCCAAAGCGCCTTCGCACCGCCTGCTGGCGATGCTGCGCGCCGAAAATGAGGGCATTATCAAATTTAAGATAGAAGCCGATGACGATGAGGCGCTTGATTTTATAGAACAGAACATTATTAAAAATAACCGCAGCACAGCGGGGCAGCTTCAGCTTGCCATTGCCGACAGTTACAAACGCCTTTTGGCGCCCGCTATTGGCAACGAGGTACTAAGCGAGGCCAAAGCCAAGGCCGATACCGTAGCCATACAGGTGTTTGCCGCCAACCTGCAGCAATTGCTGCTGGCGCCGCCCCTGGGGCAAAAGCGCATACTGGCTATAGACCCGGGTTACCGCAGCGGTTGTAAAGTGGTGTGCCTTGATGAGCAGGGCGATTTGTTGTATAACGAAACCATTTATCCGCACCCGCCGCAAAAAGAGAGCGCCATTGCCATGAAGAAAATACGCTCTATGGTAAACGCCTACAAAATAGATGCTATTTCTATAGGCAACGGTACTGCCAGCCGCGAAACGGAGCATTTCATTAAAAAAATTGCGTGGGACAAGCCCGTTGAGGTATATATAGTAAGCGAGGCCGGGGCATCGGTATATTCGGCGTCAAAAATAGCGCGGGATGAATTTCCGGGCTATGATGTTACGGTGCGTGGTGCGGTATCTATTGGCCGCCGCCTGAGCGACCCGCTTGCCGAGATGGTTAAAATAGAACCCAAAGCCATAGGGGTGGGGCAGTACCAGCACGATGTTGACCAAAGCCTTTTAAAAGGCGAATTAGACACCGTAGTAATGCGTTGCGTGAATGCGGTAGGGGTAAACCTCAATACCGCGAGTAAGTCGCTCCTGGGCTATGTTTCGGGCATTGGCGAGAAGCTGGCAGAGAATATTGTGGCCTACCGCAGCGAGAACGGCCCGTTTGAAGACCGAAAGCAGCTTAAAAAAGTGCCGAGGCTGGGGGAGAAGGCGTACCAGCAGGCCGCAGCGTTTGTGCGCATACCCAATGCTAAAAATCCGCTGGATAACAGCGCGGTGCACCCCGAAGCCTATGCCCTTGTCGAAAAAATGGCTAAAGACCTGAAGCTGAAAACCAGTGATTTAGTCAGCAACAAAGAAGCCATAAAGAAGATTAATACAGAAACTTATATAACCCCTGAAATAGGGAAACTTACGTTACAGGATATTTTAAAAGAGCTTGAAAAACCGGGTCTGGACCCCCGGAAGTCGGCCAAAATGTTTGAGTTCGACCCCAATGTAAAGTCAATAACCGATTTGCGCACCGGCATGGTGCTGCCGGGCATTGTAAACAACATTACCAACTTTGGCTGCTTTGTTGATGTGGGCATTAAGGAGAGTGGCCTGGTGCATATTTCGCAACTTAAAGAGGGTTTTGTAAGCGATGTAAACGAGGTAGTGAGGCTGCACCAGCATGTTACCGTTAAAGTGGTTGAGGTGGATGAAGCAAGGAAGCGTGTAGCGCTGACGATGATACTTTAGTTGTCGGTTATTAGTTTTGGGTAGTTCTATTTCCACCGGGGCGGAGAAATCTACCTTACTTTTTGCAGGCACAAAAAGTAACAAAATGCCTGCTGTAACGGGTTAACTGAAAATCTACGGAGGTATTTTTTCCGCGCGACCCAAGCCGCTGCGCTCGTGGATCGCTTTCCGGCACCCGGTTGCTAAATGCCACCTTGATTTTTGTCGTTAAACCGTTAAGGCAATAGCTGCTTTACAAAAAGAGGGTACTGTCATCGCGGGGTACGAAGCGATCTTAAAAAGTTACGGGTTATTGGTTGCTTTTCCGATGTATTTTGAAATCTATGCTTTACTTTTTGCAGGCACAAAAAGTAACAAAAATGCCTGCTGTAACGGTTTTAACTAAAAATCTACGGCGTTATTTTCTCCGCGCGACCCAAGCCGCTGTGCTCGTGGATCGCTTTCCTGCTCCCGGTTGCTAAATCCCACCTTGATTTTTGGCGTTAACCGTTAAGGCAATTGCTGCTTTACAAAAAAAATCGGATTGTCATCGCGAGGCACGAAGCGATCTGTTATTGTGGGTTGTTAGTTTTGGGTAGTTCTATTTCCACCGGAGAGGAGAAATCTACCTTTACTTTTTGCAGGCACAAAAAGTAACAAAAATGCCTGATGTAACGGGTTAACTGAAAATCTACGGCGGTATTTTTTCCGCGCGACCCAAGCCGCTGCGCTCGTGGATCGCTTTCCGGCACCCGGTTGCTAAATCCCACCTTGATTTTTGGCATTAAACCGTTAAGGCAATAGCTGCTTTACAAAAAAATCAGACTGTCATCGTGAGGTACGAAGCGATCTGTTAGTGTGGGTTGTTAGTTTTGGGAAGTTCTATTTCCACCGGAGTGGAGAAATCTACTTTACTTTTTGCAGGCACAAAAAGTAACAAAAATGCCTGCTGTCATCGCGAGACAACGAAGATTTTAAAGTATTGTTTTTACTAAATAAAAAATCGTTCACACTTTTCACACCTGATGTTTAAAAAAGGTACAAATTGTGAACGATTTTGTATTTTTTGTGAGATAATAACTACAATAATAAAACAAAAAACCCCTGCAGGAAATCCTGAAAGGGTGTATGTTATCTTAAGTAAAAACCGGATTTACAGTTTATTTTCTTCCTGGCTTGGTTTTTTAGAGTTGGCAGGCTGGTCTTCTTTAGCAGCATCCTTAAACTCCTTAATACCAGATCCAAGGCCCCTCATCAGTTCAGGAATTTTCTTACCCCCAAACAGCAAAACAATCAAAACAACAACTACGGCTATCTGCCATACTCCTACCTGGCCTAAAAATATTGCTAATGCATTCATAATTATATAAATAAAAATTTATTATTCAACAAAGGTAACGATAAAAAAGTTTCTGCAAATATATACGCTAATTATTTATTTTTGGTTTTCGTTAATTAACTATTAACGTATTTGAGTCTGTAACTGCCGCATTAACGGCACGGTATTAGTATATTTGTTGCGGTAATTTTTGTTATAATGGCTAAAAAGAAGTTAAAACGACAGGTTATTAAAAAACGGCTCTTTAATAAAAGCCGTCTGGTAATTTTAAATGAGGATACGTTTGAAGAAACTTTTTCTTTGCGGCTTAACCTTATGAATGTTTTCGTATGGCTCACCATTATCAGTATTGTGATGATTGCCCTAACTACTTATATTATAGCCTTTACCCCGTTAAGGGAATACATTCCCGGCTATGCCAGCACCAGGCTTAAAAAAGAGGCTACAGACAATGCCATAAAAACAGACTCTATACAACAGGAAATAGCGGCAAATTCGGCTTACCTTGCTTCTATTAAAAAAGTGCTTACCGGCGATTTAGAGCACACACAGCTCAGTAGGGATTCTATTGTGCCCGCTGGGCAGAAAGAATTGCCCGAAGAAAGCATGAAACCCTCTGAGGCCGATTTAAAACTGCGCGAAGAGGTAGCCATGGAAGATAAGTACAATTTGTTTGAAGAAGCTAAGCCGCGCGTAAACCTGGTGTTGTTTGCCCCCGTAAAAGGCCATATTACCGAAGGTTTTGATGCTAAAGACAAGCACCTGGCAGTAGATATTGCCGTAGCGAAAGATACCCCCATAAAAGCCGTGGCAGCCGGTACTGTACTACTTGCCGACTGGACACCCACAAACGGCAATGTAGTTATGCTGCGCCATAAAGACGGAATTATTTCGGTATACAAACATGCCGCATCACTTACAAAAAGCCAGGGCGATATTGTAAAGAGCGGCGAGGTGATAGGCCTTGCCGGCACTACAGGCTCACAGTCTACAGGGGTGCATCTGCATTTTGAATTATGGAAAGACGGTTACCCTATTAACCCAACCCAATTTATTGATTTTGAATAATGTCAGTTAAATCATTCGCCGCCAAAATATTCGCCCGTATTGTCCATGCCCAAACTAAAAAATGGGCAGATAACCCTGTTGAAACACAGCAAAAGGTGTTTGCAGAACTAATTAAAAAAGCTCAGCACACCCAATTCGGCAAAGACCATAATTTCAGCGCTATAAAATTGTATAAAGACTTTACTGATAATGTACCGGTACGCGATTATGAGCAACTGAAACCTTATGTAGAGCGTGTAGTACTCGGCGAGCCGGATATCTTATGGCCGGGCAAGCCGCTGTATTTCGCCAAAACATCGGGTACAACCAGCGGGGCAAAATATATACCGCTTACTAAAGAAAGTATGCCCTACCATATTTCGGCAGCACGCAATGCCATACTGGGTTATATACACGAAACCGGAAATACCGGTTTTGTAGATGGCAAAATGATTTTTTTACAAGGCAGCCCGGAGCTTGATGAAAAAAATGGTATAAAATTTGGCCGCCTTAGCGGCATTGTAGCCCACTTTGTACCCGCCTACCTGCAAAAAAACCGCATGCCAAGCTGGGAAACCAATATTATTGAGGACTGGGAAACCAAGGTTGATACCATAGTGCAGGAAACCATAAACGAAGACATGTCGGTCATCTCTGGTATACCCAGCTGGGTACAGATGTATTTTGAAAAGCTACAACAGAGGGCAGGCAAACCCGTGGGAAAAATCTTTAAAAACTTTAATTTGTTTATATATGGCGGCGTAAACTATGAGCCGTACCGTGCTAAATTCGAAAAACTTATAGGACGTAAGGTAGACAGTATTGAACTATTTCCGGCTTCCGAAGGGTTTTTTGCCTACCAGGATAGCCAGGCTGAAAAAGGTATGCTGTTGTTACTTAACTCAGGAATTTTCTACGAGTTTATAAAAGCGGATGAGTTTTTTACAGAGAAACCGCTTCGTTATACCATAGGCGAGATAGAACTGGGGGTAAACTATGTGCTCATTATTTCTACCAATGCAGGGCTATGGGGCTACAACGTAGGCGATACGATAGCGTTTACATCACTTAAGCCATACAGAATTATAGTTACCGGCCGGATAAAACACTACATTTCTGCCTTTGGCGAACACGTAATAGGCAAGGAGGTAGAAAGTGCCTTAAACCAGGCTATGCAGGGTACCGGCGTGAGTATAAACGAGTTTACCGTAGCACCGCAAATCACGCCGCAAAGCGGCCTGCCGTATCACGAATGGCTTATTGAATTTGAAAATGAACCCGAAGATTTAAATGCTTTTGCCTTAACAATTGATGCAGCCATGCGAAGCCAGAACACGTATTATAACGACCTGATAACGGGCAACATATTGCATACCGTAGTAATTACCAAAGTTGCCAAAGGGGGCTTTCAGGAATATATGAAGTCAATAGGTAGGTTGGGGGGGCAAAATAAATTACCACGGCTAAGTAATGACCGTAAAATAGCCGATGCGCTTACGGTTATAAAATAATATCTTGTTTTTTAGAGGTGTTTTCCTTTTTTGCAGCGTCCAGTACGGCTTCTATTTTTGCAACCACACTTTGCGGGGTTATGGTTTTCATGGCATCTTCATACCCTTCCACGCGCTTGTTGCCGTATATAGAAGTGGGCAGTAAAGGATATTTTTCCCTGTCGGCAGTAAGGGAGTTTTCTAAAGGCTGCTTATAGGGCACAAAACCGGCATATGGGTGCGTAGCGCCCCATAAAGTAACTACCTTACTGCCCATTATGGCTGCCATTTGTCCGTTGGCGCTGTCCATACTCAGCATTACATCCAGGTGGCTTATAAGTTTTAGTTCCTGCCACAGGTTCATGGTTTTACCTGCAATTACTACTATATTGTTTTTATCTCCGGCCATGCCAAGCAGCTTTTCCTCTTCCTCTTTACCGCCACCAAATAAAAACACTTTGTTTTTTGTGTTGGCAGACAGGCTGTCAATTACCTGGGTAATATAACTTTTTGGGTACACTTTGCCTTTGTGCTTAGCAAATGGCGCAATACCTATCCAGTTGCCTTCTTTTTTGCCGGTAGTGCTGGTAATATCTTTGGTAAGGCGCTTTTTATCGGGTATTGGTACACTATATACATCTACAGGATAACCAAGTTTTGCTAACACGTCGGCATAGTTTTCAATAACAGGCTTTAGAGGTTTAAAAACCTTATTTTTTTTTGCAGTAAGCTGTTTTCTTCCGGCACGGTTTTTATCAACAGTAGCAGTATTTTTTCCCCTGCTACTAAAAAAAAAGGTGAGTAGTTTAGAGCGCAGCACATTATGCAGGTCTGCCACTGCTGTTACATGCAGTTTACGCAATTCGGTATACAACCGCCATATCCCTAAAATACCTTTGTGAGCTTTTGTAAAATCGGCATCGTAAAAATGTACTCTAGGTGAAATAGTATCAAAAAAAGGCCTGAAAATACCACGAGATACCACCGTAATTTTAAGCTCAGGATATTGTTGTGCAAGGGCACGTATAACCGGTACCGTCATGGCTACATCGCCCATGGCAGAAAAACGTAGTAGTATTATATGTTTGTTTGCCCTTACTTTCTTAGGCATTGGTGCTATTTTTTATTCTGGTATAAAACAGGATTTAGCTCCTCGTCATTATACATCTTCATCTGTTTGTATACCTTCATGTATTTGTTACCGTTTTCAATATCGGTTAGCAGATCGTCTATGGCAGTACTCAGGTCTTTTTTCTGTTCCAGCAAAATATCAAGTTTTTGCTGGCATTTTGCCTTATGCTCCGGCGAGGCATCGGTGCGGCTGGCTTCTTCTGCCATGTGAAAAATTTTAAGGGCAAGTATAGAAAGCCTGTCCAAAGCCCAGGCGGGGCTTTCGGAGTTTATTTTTGCCTCAGCTTTGGGCTGTACATCTTTATATTTATCCAGAAAATAACTGTCAATATATTCCACCATATCAGTACGCTCCTGGTTAGAGGCATCAATACGGCGTTTCAGGGCAAGCGCTTCTACCGGATCAATTTCCGGATTGCGTATAATATCTTCAAGGTGCCATTGCACGGTATCAATCCAGTTTTTGGCATACAGCAAATGTTCAATTTTATCTTTTCTAAACGGGTTATTTATCGGTTGGTCTACATTATCAAACTGGTGATAATCATGTATGCTTTGCTCAAATACCGGAAATGAAATGCCTGAAAACATATTAAAAATTTTTTTACAAATATAGTTTTAATATTTTTATAGTGGTAATTTTAAAATATTCTTCAAATGAAGCTGCACCAACTCTCCCAAAAAAACAGTTTGCTAAACCATTTCCTTTTACAGCTTCGCGATGTAAATGTGCAAGGCGATGCTATGCGGTTTAGGGCAAACATGAAAAGGCTAGGGCAGGTAATGGCTTATGAAATAAGTAAAGAGCTTTCTTATACCGCTGTTGAGGTAACCACCCCACTGGGTAAAAAACAATCTCATACACTTAGCGGCAAGATTGTGGTATGCTCTGTTTTACGGGCAGGACTGGCACTGCATGACGGCCTGCTGGATTTTTTTGATGATGCCGAAAATGGGTTTATATCAGCTTACCGGCACCACCCGAATAATGATGAGTATTTTGAGATTGTTGCCGATTATAAGGCGGTACCTGATTTAAACGGGAAAATTGTATTACTGGCCGACCCGATGCTGGCCACAGGGCAATCGTTAATAGCTGTATACGAAAAACTTTTCAAGGATGCGCAGCCAGCCCAGGTACATGTTGCGGTAGCCATAGCTGCCCCGGAAGGTGTGGCATACCTGCAGGAGCACCTGCCAGACAGCCACCAGGTATGGATAGGTGATATAGACAGCCACCTTAATGACAAAAAATATATAGTACCGGGCCTTGGCGATGCCGGAGACCTTGCTTACGGCACTAAGTTATAGTTGCATTATAAAGATAAAAAAAGCAATAGCGGTTATCAGCAGTAAAGAGGTTTCGCGTATCCAGGGTATTTTTTGGTTTTCAATAAAATTGGCGCCCATAATTGCCATGGGGGCAAAGGTAAAAGCCAAAAAACTATTGTTTTTGCCAGAAGAAAGCACATAGATGCACACGCCGGTTATAAACGCAAACATTATTTTTTTATGGCTGGGCTGCAGGTTTAATGATTTGCCTGCTATAGAAATACTGTATGTAACTAAAAAAAGCAGGGCAAGGGGCACAAAAAGCGCCAGGGCAATATTTTGATAAATGCTTTCAAAATAGGTAAAATCAAAGCTAACAGTGGCACCTTGCCGAAGGTGTTCTAAAAAATCATGGCCAATCATAAGGCCCACCATTGCATAAAGCATAGTAGCCGCAAAAAGGGCAATAAGCGGTATTATCCAGTTGCGGTAATCGCCGGCGGCATGAAATATAATGGATATGTATACAAGCACTATAAACAGGATGCACCAAAAGTGGAACAGTGTTGCAATAAATATCCAGAAAGAAGCATCAAAAATTTTTTCTTTAGGTGTAATGAGCGATTGTAAAGAAACCAGCCTGCGCAGCGATAGCAGGATTAAAAAATTTGCTATTATAACATTGTTATTTACAAACGTGGTAGGGAATTGAATAAAAAACAACAGCAAAAAGAACAGGGCATACGTGTTTTGCCTGCTCAGGTTGTTTTTACGGGTTATAAACCCCGTTAAAAACAGCGAAGCTGCCAGCAGTAAAAATAACCCCGTAAAAAGGCTTATTTGCAACAGGCCACCGGTTGGCTGCCCGCTTATTATATATAATACATAACACAGCAACAGCAAGCCACCTATTATTACATAATTTATTGGCCTTGATTTGCCAAAAATACTTGCCAGCATGTTATTATTTTATATTTTTGTGATTGTAAATATAACACTTGTCTAAAAATGAAAGCATTTTTTGAAGCCTTAGGAGCCCTGTTTACAGATTTCCTTTTTTTACCGCTAGACTTTTTCCGTTCTTTAGAGCTTAAAAGCTGGTGGGCCGCAAATATTGTAAACTGGATCTTTATCGTAATTTGTATTGCAGCCTTTGCTTACTGGATGAAGCAGCTTAAAATATTTAAAGATACCCACGAAGACGATCAGGATACTACGGCTCACTCTTTCTTATCATAAGTCAAAGCCGATATCCTTTCTATAATACATCTTATCAAAGCTTAGTTTTTCTATGTTTTGATAAGATTTTTTTATGGCTTCGCCAAACCCGTCGCCATAAGAGGTCACCGCAATTACACGCCCCCCGGAGGTTACAACTTCGCCATCTTTAAGGGTGGTACCAGCATGAAAGGCAATGCTACCCTCAATGTTTTCAAGCCCTGAGATTACTTTGCCTTTTTCATAACTTTCCGGATATCCGCCAGATACTACCATAACCGTTGCTGCGCTACGGCTGTCTATTTCAAAAGCAACACCTTCAAGCCGTTCTTCTGCCATTGCCGAAAATATTTCAACAAGGTCGCTTTTAAGCCTTGGTATTACCACTTCGGTTTCAGGGTCGCCCATACGTACGTTATATTCAATAACATACGGGTCGTTACCTACTTTTATAAGTCCTATAAATATAAAGCCTTTATATTCAATAGCATCGTTTTTAAGCCCTTGTATGGTAGGCTGTACAATGCGTGTTTCTATCTTTTGCATAAATTCCGCATCAGCAAAAGGTACGGGCGAAACTGCCCCCATGCCACCGGTATTCAGGCCTGTGTCGCCCTCGCCAATACGTTTATAGTCTTTTGCAGTTGGTAGTATCTTGTAACTTTTGCCGTCAGTAAGTACAAAACAGCTCAGCTCTATACCATCCAGAAACTCTTCTATAACCACCTTTGCACTTGCATCGCCAAACTTGGCATCTACCAGCATGTTGCGTAACTCTGCTTTAGCTTCTTCCAGGTCATTTAATATAAGCACTCCTTTACCCGCGGCAAGGCCATCTGCCTTAAGTACATAAGGCGCTTTCAGGGTTTCAAGAAATGCACACCCTTCCTCAACCGTATGTTTAGTAAAGCTTTCATAGGCTGCTGTAGGGATATTGTTTTTTATAAGAAATTTTTTGGCAAACTCTTTACTGCCTTCCAGCTGTGCCCCGTGTTGAGAAGGCCCTATAACAGGTATACTGCTTAGCTGGCTGTCATTTTTAAAAAAATCATATACCCCTTTAACCAAAGGGTCTTCCGGGCCAACCACTACCATGGCAATATTATTGGCCAGTACGGTTTCCTTTACGGTTTCAAAATCAGTAGGGTTTATATTTATATTGGTTGCAAGGGTTGCCGTACCGGCATTACCCGGGGCAACAAAAAGGGTTTCGCAAAGCGGACTTTGGGTCATTTTCCAGGCAAGTGCATGTTCCCTTCCTCCGGAACCTAAAAGCAAAATATTCATGTTGTTTGTGTTTAGTGGGTGCAAAGGTAATAATTAATACGCTTTTTCATCGCCCAGAAATATGTTTACCACTGTTTGCACAATGATCTTTATATCTAATAAAAGCGACCAGTTCTCTATATAAAACACATCATACTTAATGCGGTTAATCATATCAATGTCGGTACTAATCTCTCCCCTAAAGCCCCTTACCTGTGCCAGGCCGGTAATGCCAGGGCGCACATATAGGCGCACCATATACTTTTCTATTGTCTTGCTATACAGGTTGTTTTGAGACCATAAATGGGGCCTTGGGCCCACTATACTCATTTCTCCGCGCAGTACATTTATAAACTGGGGCATTTCGTCAATACTGGTTTTCCTGATGAATTTGCCTATACGTGTTACCCTGGGGTCGTTTTTTATAACCGATTGCTCTGAGGTATCATTAATTTGCATTGACCTGAATTTAAAGCAAAAAAATTCTTTTTCATCTACACCCGGGCGGCTCTGTTTAAAAAATATGGGGCCTTTAGACTCCAGTTTTATTAAAAAAGCAAGCAGGGGGGTTAACCAGGAAAGCACGGTTATAATTACAAACAGCGAAAAGCAAACATCAAAAATACGCTTTACAAGCTGTGCTGCCGGCTCATGCAATATGGTTTTGCGCACAGATAGTACCGGGAAAAGTTCATAATCGTCAATCCGCAGGTTTTTATGAAAAATATCTTTTGTATCAGGGATAAATTTTATAGTTAAGCTGTTTTGTGATGCAAAGGCTATAAAGTCTTTCATGCGGGGTATAGAAAGCTCGTTAAGCGAGCAGTATAACTCCTGTACCATATTATGGCTTACAAAGCTTTTTACGCTGTTTATAGTCCCTTTTATTTCGGCCCCGGTGTGGGTATCAGAAAAAAATCCCATAAAATGGTAACCATTTTGCTTATTTAAATGCAGCAACTCTTTTATATAACGGGCTTCGGGGGTAAAGCCAATTATTATGGCATTTTTTAGCTGGCCGGCACTGTTTACTGTTTTTTTGATATAAGAATAATATAAAAATTTGCTGGCAGCCACCAGGCCAAACGCCGTACAAAAATATAACAGCAAGGCAACAGCATTAACATTTGTATATTTATTAAACAGGAAAAAGGCTAATACAGCTACCAAAAAAATAACGCCCTGCCGCAAAACCTTAAAAAACACCTTTGCAAACGGGGTATAGGGGTATATCTCATAAAATCCCGAAAAGTAAGAAAGTATACTCCAGGTAAAAACAAGGTAGCCTGTAAAATGAAGGCAGTTAAGCCCCTGTTGTAGCAAAAACAAGGGGAACAGCAACGTTATAGCCAGTACATCTGATAAAATGCTGGCAAGCCTTATATATTTTGTGTATGCGTTAGTATGCGGCAAAATCATTAGTAATAACAGGATAAAATCATTAAGCAGGCCAGCTGTTTATGTTGTTTTTGGGGTAGGTTCAGGCATCTTTCTTTTCCATAAACCCACAAGCTCGTTAAACAGGCAATAAAAGAGTGTAAAAAACACTACGCCCCGCTGGCGCCATAAAAATGATTCGGTCAAAAATAAACTTATCATTAACACTGCAAAAGCAATATGTACAAAATATTTGCTTTTAAGCCCTTTATACAGGCTTATAAGCAGGAGTATCACTACAATAAAAAAACCAAAAAAGCCCAGGTCAGCAAATACCTCAACATACTGGTTATGAAAATTCATTTTGTTATAGCTTACAGCACCTTCACTACTATGGTCAACATCATGCTCAACCCCTTTTTCTTCAATCTTTATTTGTGAGGCACTAAGGCCGTACCCGGTAAAAAAAACACCATCTTCCTGCAGCATTTCCTTAAAAATACGTATTTGATAGGTGCGGAAGGCTGTACCGTTAAAATAGTCGTTCTCATTAAAAGTATCTTGGTTCCAGGCCTCGTTTATTGTTACATTATGAACGCCATTGCCTGTTTTTTCCTCCGTTACAGGATCAAGTTCCTGACTGAAACGCCTGCCGATATTCCCAAAATAGGCTAAACCCGCAAAAAGGATAAGAAATGCTGCCAGGCCACTTAGTTTTGCTTTTTTGGGCAGCGGCGAAAAAAACAGGTAATATACTATTACCAGAAAAACATCTATAAGTATCACATTTTTAGATGAGAGTAAAAAAATAACAAACAATAAAAAAACTATTGCGGTATATCCCCAAAAGGTTTTGTTTTTTTTGGCGAGAAAAATAAAAAGGGCTAAAGAAAATAGTGCCGAAAGGTAAATGGCATTTATTTTAAATGTAGAAAATTCATGGTAAAAGAAAACATTTGTATCGCCGGTATTAAAATAGCGCACTACGGCACGTATAAAAAAATAGAGCGCAAATACACACATACCCAGGCCATAATTATTTAGTACCTGGTTTACATGCCTGAATTTTAGGGGCCGGTTTAAGCAAAATGCCAGCGGTATAAAAAGCAGTGCAGCCTCCCGGCCTAATGCCTTTAATGAAATTTTAAAATCTATAGACCATAATAGCGAAAAAGCCATAAGTATAAACAGAAAAGCCGGCAAAGAGGTGGTAAACCGTATCCAGGTGGTATGCCGTTGTGCCGCCAATATACTAAACAGCACAAAAAGTATCAGGGCAATGCTGTTGTAGCCATAGCCCATGGGTATGGTAAGGGCAACTAACGATATAAAAAAGACCTGTTGTTTTTTACCGGGTACCAGCCCTATTCTCCTTAGCAAGGCATTCCTCGAAAAACTGTAAATATTCGCCATTAACTTTATCCCAGTTAAATTCTTTTATTATTGCATTATAGTTGTTTTCCACTTTTAAAAGGTTGTCTTCTTTTTTTGTGGAGGTTAGCAGTTTTGCCACTTCTTCTGCATTGGCAAAATAATAGGCGTTATCTTTTAATATAGCGCGGTTAAAATCGTTATTATGTGCCAGTATAAAGGCTTTAGAGGCCATTGCTTCTAAAAGCGAAGGGTTTGTTCCCCCTACCGAATGCCCGTGAAAATAAAGGTCTGAATAATAACGCAGGTTATTAAGGTATTGTATATTAAATATGCCCCCGGTAAAAATAATGTTTTTATTTGGGGCATACTTGCTTTTAAGGTATTCGCCATATTTTGTTGTATGGTTGCCCACTACCAGTATGGTGGTGCTAATGGCCGATTTTACTACGCCCTCAAGCACCATATCTATATTATTTTCGGGCTCAAATCGGGCAATAATCATGTGGTAGTTGCCCTTTTGTACGTTATATCCTTTTAAAATACTGTCATCAGGGCTGTTAAAAGGGTATGCGCCATAGGGTATATAGCGTGAATCTTTATTATATTTCTTTTTTAGGAATGATTGTATGCCCAATGAGTCGGCCACCAGGTAATCGCTTGTTTTGGCGGCAAGTTTTTCGGCAAATTTTAAAAACTGCTGTACCGGTTTAGAGTACTTAGAGCGTTTCCACTCCAGCCCATCCATATTAGTAATAACAACCGGTTTTTTTGGCAGCATAAAATACCATACTGAGCTGCTGGTGTACCCCAGTTGCAGTATTACATCAAAATTATGTTTGCGCGAATCTTTAATGCAGTTATAATCATAAATAAACTGCCCAAAGGTACCCACTTTATACTCGGGGTCATATTTATGGATAAGGTTTACACCTTTAAAAGTTTTTTCCTGATACAGGTGGTTATGAGAGTTATAGACATATACATCATGCCCCTTTTGGGCAAGGTATACCGAAAAATATTCGGCAAATTGTTCAAAGCCACTGTAATGGTTGGGTATGCCCCGTGTGCCTACTATAGCTATTTTCATTGGCATTTTATTGGATTAGGGCAAAAATAGGTATTTTAAATATTTAATACATGTGTAATACCATCTATATAGTTTTGAAGTGAAAATTTAGCAGCAGCTCTTTCATAACCTGCTAATCCAAAACTTTCTCTTTTTTTCTCATCAAAAGCCAGTGTGAGTATGGCTTTTGCCAAGGCTTCTTCGTTGCCGGGAGAAACTAATAGCCCTGTTTGTTTATCAACCACTATTTCTGTTACTCCCCCGTGATTTGAAGCTATTACCGGTTTTTTACGTAGCATGGCCTCAAGGGCTACTAAACCAAAAGATTCAGCTTCTGTAGAAGGCATTACAGCAATATCAGTGGCTTGCCATACCGTCTCAAGGTTTTGTGTAAAGTCCATTACTGTAATTTCAGTTTCTAACCCGTTTTCAGTAATAATTTTATTAACTTCATCTAGATAATATTCCTGCCCTTCCACAGGCGAACCAACAAACAGCAATTTTATATTTTTTGATTTTAAAAAATTTATATACGTGCTCAAAAGCCACTTATGCCCCTTAAGCCTGCTTATGCGGCCTATAAGGGTTACCGTTATTGTATCTTTATGCTCTGAGTTTTTGTTTGCAGCATTAAATCCATCGGGGGTTGATGCATTAAGACCGTTATAAACTATCACACACTTATTTTTAAGCGCAGGTAACCTTTCTGTAAGATTTTCTCTTGTGGCTGCGGAATTGCATATAATAACCTGGGCAAACCGGTTTAAAATTTTTGGGTAAAGTGCTGCTATAAGTTTAGGGTGTACAATAATTTCATGAACATGCCAAACATGCTTTAAATGATGGCGTTTGGAAAAAAACAAACCGGCAAGCACCGCCAGTGTGTTACTATACACTATAGTAAAACAGTATTGTTGGTGCAGTTTTGCCAAAAACCTCTGCGTGGTTTTAATATCTCTTATAAAACTTAGTAAGTTACCCGGTGTAAATATTTTACGGTACAGTTTTAGTACAGGCGCTATATATACAGTAATGTTGCTGTTTTCAAGTGCTATTTTAAGCGGACCATCTGAAGGGAGTATAACTACCGGAAAAAAAATCGATTTATCCAGCCCCTCTAAAAAAAGAAGTAATGTTTTATCAGATCCATACAGTTCTGCAGACTGGTGTATTACAAGGAGATTTTTCATTACTTCGGATGTTTAATCAGGGTATTTTTATTTATTTTTTCAGCGTAATAAAGTGCTCCACCGAGTATAAAAATTATGATATCACGTGTGTTATAAATCCCTGTAATAGTAACCGTGGATATTAAATATATTATCCCTATTGCCGAAACAAGCAGGTTTGGCAAGGTGTTTTCTTTGTGAATGTACAGATACCATCTTCCCAACATAAATATATAAATGAGTATGCCAATTATTCCTGTTTTATATAAAATATATATATATCCGTTATGAAGTTCAGATATATAACGTATGCCTTTGGGTTCGCCGGTCAGTGGGGCATAGAATTTTAAATTTACTAAAGACCCAAAACCTGTGCCATATATATAAGATTGAGGTTCATCATTCATAAGGGAAAGCCCCCTCTTCATTTCATAGCCCCGCCAATGATCCCATAACTCCTGGTGGTTGTCCCTGTCTATTTTAGTTTGAAAAATTTCTTCCGGGGCATTTTTAATCTTATATAAAAACCCTTCAAGGCCCCTTTGACCACGATTTATGTTTATGCTGTATAAAAAAGCATAAAGCGCAAAAACAGATATCATAAACAGCCCTGCAAATTTTAAATTACGGGAAGTGATTTTTGTAAAGCCATATATAGAAAACAGAAGTATAATAGCCTCTATAATCATAGTGCGAGAAAAATACAGCACGTTTGAAATAACAAGCACAAACATGGCAATATAAGTAATAAGAGGATTTGAAAATAGCCGCTGGCCTTGGAATTTTTTTGTAAAAATCAGAAAGAAAAGGGCAAAAAGATCTAAAAAGTTGTCACGGGTAAGGTCGCGCAGGCCATCTACAGAGCTGATATCCCTAAGTAAAAAGGCAATAATATAAAAATGGATGACTGATGATATAATACCGGCGATAACTATTATATATAAAAAATGCCTGAAATTATTAACCCGTTTAAAAAAAATATAGCCCAATGCAATACCGGTAATCGGCTTTATAAAATGAACAATATCTTTAATAATATTGTAGGTATAATACCTATGCAGTACCATGCCTATAAAACCGATAAAAAGCAGCAGTAACAGGGGTATTAAATATTTAAGGAACCCAAAGGTAAACGCTATGTTACGGTAATCTATAAAAATGCAAAATGCCAGCGTGGCTAACTGTATAAAAAAATTAATCTTAAACGAGGGCAGGTACAACTGTAATAATACTACAATTATAAATAGGGGGGCATATATTTTTATGGGGCTTATTTTCATGAATTTATATGCCGAACATTTTTTTTGTCTTTTTCACAAGTTTATTAACCCCCAATGAAAGTTGGGATAATTTTTTAGCCGGTCCTGAAAAGTGTTTTTCAATATACAGGTCATATCCATTCAGGATAAGATGATCTTTAGATTTGTTATACCCAACAAAGTGAATATAGCTATAGTTGGGCATAAACAGGCGTTTATAGCCTTTATCAGCTATTTTTTTACATAAATCAACATCTTCCACATACATAAAATAATCCGGGTCAAAGCCGTTAATTTCTTCATACACTTTTTTGGGCATCATAATAAAAGAACCCCCAACCCAGTCTGCCTCATATACATCTTCAGAGAAATTACCGGATGAAAATACCCCGTCAGTCCTTGATATGCTCTTAATGCGGAACAGGTTTGCCGGAGAGGGAAATTTGCCTACGCTATTCAGGTACATCCTGTTTTTATCAAGCATTTTAATGCCTATAGCTCCTATAGTTTTATCGCTTTTAAGTTTTTGCAGCACAGGCAGCAGGTTGTCCAGTATAATAGTATCATTATTCAGCAGTAGTAGGTACTTGCCATTGCTATAGGCTACTGCAAGGTTATTGCCGCGGCCAAAGCCCAGGTTTTCCGGACTTTCTATAAGTACAACTTCCGGATAATGCTGTTTAATAAAATTGCAACTTTCATCGGTTGAATTATTGTCAGCTACTACAATTTCAAAATCAATTCCCTGTAGTTTTTCTTTAAGGGACTCAAAACAATCTTTCAGGTATTTTAACCCGTTATAGTTAACTATTATTACCGAAAGTTCTGTCTGCTGCATTGTTTAATGTTAGTGTCCCGCGTCAGGCTTAGGCAAAAGTATAAAAACCAAGCCTTTTTTTAATAATTATAACGCAGGTAAAATTAAAAAACACGTTAGTTACCAGGCTGGCTATGGCCGCGCCGTTAATGCCGTATCTTGGTATGAGGAGGGTATTTAATATAACATTGCATATAAAGCCCGAAAGGGTGGTATAAAAAAGCGCCCGCTGGTTCCCTGTCATATTAAGTATCTGGTCTACATTGCCGGTAGCCGAATTTAATAACAAGCCAACAGAAATTATTATAAGGGCCTGTTGTCCTGCAATAAAACCGGGACCGAAAAAATTTAATATATAACCCGAAAGTAGTATAAGCACCACTACAATGGTAGCGGTAAGGGCAATAATAAGATAAGTTGTTTTGCGCACCGTTTTGTGCATAGCAGCTATATTTCCCTCTTTATGCAGTGCAGAAATACGGGGTGCTATTACCACATTCATAGATATAATAACCAGCGTAGCCAAAGAGGCTATTTTGTAAGCCAGGTTATAATGCCCAAGCTCCTCTTCACCTACATTGGCGCCAAGCATAAAAACATCGGTCCAGTTAAGCAGGTACAGCATCAGTCCGCTAAACATCATGGGCAGGGTAACGCTAAACATTTGTCTTGGTGATATGCTTGTTTCCGGCCGGGCAACTTTTAAGTTAAAAGCAAAAAAGGCCTCGGTAAAAAAAGTTAAAAAGACAGATAAAAAATAAAACAGAAATGTATAATGTGCGGGCACATGGGTTACTATAAGCAGTAATGCCAGCAGCAGGATATTTGGCACAATAAACATAAAAATATTAAACCGTTTAAAGTTGCCGGTGGCAATAAAAAAATAAAGCAATAACTCATGCAGTACCATAGCAGGCACAGTAAATGCCGCTACAGATATATATACGGCTAACCCGGGATTATTAAACAGCGTAGCAGCAATATAATCCGCTCCAAAATATAGCGCGGTCATAGGCAGTAATGACAGGCAGGCGAGTATAGTAAACGAACGTTTTAAAAAATACTGGGAATCGGGGTGATGGGCAGGCTTCATGCCCAGATAGCTGACAAGGGCATTTGGAAAGCCTAAAGCAAATACCAGCCCTATAGCCTGTGATAATGTAAAAGCAAGTGAGTAACTACCGTAAACCGCATCGCCATATATGCGGGTTATAACCAGCGTAACTAAAAAGTTAAGGCCTAAACCTGCAATACGGAATAAAAAAGTGAGCCCGCCGGAAGCAAATAAACTTTCGGTATTTTTAAATTTATTTTTCAGGCTATTTAAGTGCTTCAAACCGCTTTTTAACTTTAAGGCAAAGTAACGGTTTTATCGGTTACAATTAATGATTCTGTTTGGTGCGTACTGTTTTTTATGTAAATACCTAATGTATACACCCCAGGATTAAGAATGTTAGTTAATTTTTGTTTTGCTTCAAACCCAGAGTTGTCAAGATCAAATTTATTTTGACGGGACGCAGTCACATCTGACCTGTTTATACTTTGTGTATCAATATAATACCCAATATTATCTTTTATAAGCACTAAACTTATACGGGAGTCAACGGCATCCTGACTGGCTATAAAAGCCCATCCCCATGTAATAAGTACCGAACCATCAAAATTGAATGAATCAAAGTTGTATATAGCATCGTTACCATTAGTGTTCTTTAAGGGTAAAAACTTTTTGATATCTAATTGGCTTTTTCCATTTTTTAAAGAATAATAACGTGTCCAGGCATCAAATCCATTAAAGTTCCTATCCAAGGTAAAATGCTTACTAAGGAAGGCTTCATAATCGGGTGATAGGGTATAAGGCCGCACATGGGCATCAGCATACCAAAAGGGAGTAATTTTTGTAGAGTCGCTCATCATTTCCTTAATGTGGCCCTCTAAAGTATTTTCAATAAGAGTATTAGCCATTTTATCTTTTAGATAATAGCTATACATATTCTTCAGGCTTGTATATACGGTTACATTAGTAATATTGTTTTTTTCTATAAATTGAGAAACTTCACGGTATTGTGATTTATGGGGCAGGGAGTAGTATTTGTTTTTAATAAAGATGTGCAGGAGTGAAAAGCCCATAACAAAAAATAATAGAATAACTTTAGCAACATAATTTTTTATGAATTGTATGCCAAGAGCAAAAAAAATAAGTATAACAGGAAGTATACTTATATAATAACGCGAAAGAGTTAAGGGCGTGCTAATAAATGTTTTTATGTAAAATGCAATAAAGTAACATGCAAACCAAAAAGTTAGTATAATAAGACTAAGAGAAGCTGGTGTGTTAACAGCAATTTTAAATGAAGAAAGGTCTGAACTTGTATTAAAAATTTTTGTTAGGCAATATATTAATATGCCTATAAAAATAAAGAAAACGATGTCTGAATTTCCAAGTAATTCCTTGAATATAAAAGAAAAATTGTCATTTTCAGGAGTTGGAATCCAAAAAGAAGCAATTTTTGATAGGGTGAATAATTTTTTAAGGTTTGGTAAGAACATTAAACAGGCAATGCTACAGCCAATAAACGAATTTTTAAAGAATACCCCTTTTTTTTCTCTTTCTAATCCTGCTAAAACAATTAACAGCAGCATACATTGCGATAAAAATAATAAAAGGCTGAAAAAGTTTAAGTTTAACATAAAACCAGCTGCTATACCAAATAATATAGCATTTTTTAAAGAAGACCGTTTTATATATTTAACTAAACAATAAAAGCCCAGGATTGCAGTAAACATTTGTAAAGAATAAGGTCTTGCTTCTTGGGAATAATAAATTTCAAAACCGTTGAAAGCTAATAATGCTGCTGCTATAAGCCCCACGTTTTTATTATAAAGTTCTTTGACTAAAAAATACAAAACCCATATGCTGGCAATACCACCCATAGCCGAGAGCGCGCGGGCAACAATTGCAGAATAGCCAAATAAAAAATAAAAAATTCGTAAAAGATAAAAATACAGAAAAGGAAAACCTTCTTCAACCTTTAGTTTATAGTATAGTTCCTTCAAAGAATATTGAGGACTTGAAATATTCATCGTATATATTTCATCCATCCACAGGCTCTGAAAATCTAAATGGTATAATCTTAAAAAGGTTCCTAGAATTATTATAAGGTAGAGCCAGTTTTTTTCCTTACTCCATATAACCGTATTTCTATTTAAAATAAAAGGCATTTCAAAAAGTTTAATTTAATATAACAACATTATCTTTCATTTGATAATACTTCAATGGCTTTGTTAATTAAGGTAAAGTAATGATTTTATCGGTTACAATTAATGATTCTGTTTGTTGAGCGCTATTTTTTATATAAATACCTAGTGTATACACTCCTGGCTTAATAATGTTAGTTAATTTTTGTTTCACTTCAAATCCAGAATTGTCAAGATCAAATTCATTATTGCGGGAGGCAGTCACATCAGGTCTTTTTGTGCTTTGTGTCTCAACTTGATGTGCAACATCATCTTTTATAAGTACCACGCTTATACGGGATTCAGTAGCATCCTGATTGACTGTAAATGCCCATCCCCACGTAGTGAGTACAGAGCCATCAAAAGTAAATGAATCAAAATTGTATAAAGCATCATTACCATTAGTATTTTTTAAGGGATAAAACTTTTTAATATCCAATTGGCTTTTCTCATTTTTTAAAGAATAATAACGTGTCCAGGCATCAAATCCATTAAAGTTCGTATCCATGGTAAAATACTTATTGAGAAAAGCTTCATAATCATTAGATAAAGCATAAGGTCTTACATGGGCATCGGCATACCAAAAAGGTGCAATTTTTGTACTATCGGCCATCATTTCTCTAATGTGCCCTTCTAAAGTATTTTTAATGAGTATGTTAGTTTCATCATTTAAATAATAGCCATACATATTCTTCAGGCTTGTATATACGGGTACATTATTAGTGTTGTTTTTTATAATAAATTGAGAAACTTCACGGTATTGTGATTTATGGGGCAGGGAGTAATATTTTTTTATAACCGTAAGGTTTATAATTGTAAATATTGATATTATCAGAAGTATTCCAATTTTAGTTATTGAATTTTTTATAGAATGTAGCCCCATAGAAATTATTAATATTAATACAGGAAGCAGGCTAAGAAAATAGCGCAATAGAATTACAGATGTGCCAATGTAGGATTTGACCATTACAATTGAAAAGAAACCAATAAACCAAAAAAAACAAATAAATGAAGTATAAATTAAAGCGTTATCATATAAATTTTTAATTTTATCAAACTGAAAATCAGAGTTAAAAAGGACAACAAAAAAATATAATATTAATGTCCCAAATATAAATACGGTTGTTTCAGAACTACCTAAAAATTCACTAAATAATAATAAAAAAGAATTTGAGGTAGGGGCAGGTACCCAAAAAGATGTATAATTCAAGACAACTTTTATAATCGGGATATTATGTACAAATAGCAAAAGAGCAATTATTAGTGAAAGCGCACTTAATTTGAATAAATTTATTTTTTTGCTCTTGGGCTTAATGATTATAAAGGCTAATAAAATTAGACCTTGAGAAAACAGATTAAGTAGTGCAAAAAAATTAAAATTTAGCATTAAAGCCGCAAAAAATGCATACCATAGTGCATTTTTTAAATTTGTATTTTTTATAAAAATAGAAAGTCTGTAAAAAGCAAGTACAGTAAACAAAATATACAACGCATAGGGTCTCGCTTCTTGTGAATATTGTATATGAACTTCATTTATAGCTAACAAAAACGAAGCTATTAACCCAAAACTTTTTATAAAGAGATGTTTTCCAAAAGAGTAAATATAATAAACCGTACAAATACCTGAGATTGCCGAAACCAGTCGCACAATTAAAGCACTATAGCCAAAGAAAAAATATACTAAACGTAGGAGATAATAATAAAGATAAGGAAATGCTTCTGAAATATATATATTTTGATTAAGCTCTGTTAGGCTAAATTTAGGATTTGTTACATTTAAAGTGTAAATTTCATCCATCCAAAGGCTCTGAAAATCAATTTTATAAAGTCTTAAAAATATTGCTAAAGACATTATCAGAAAGAGCCATTTGTTTTGTTTAATTAGTAAAATCATCTTAATATCAATTTTAACATATAAAACTTCAGAAAATTAATTTTTTATATTAATCGTTTATTCTTCATAATTATACGCAGATCTTTTTTAAAGACACTAGTTTTTATTTTATAGAATATTATAAATTAAAAACAGAAGTAGTAATTATACTTTTAAAGTTGGTATTTAAGGATATAATATAGCTACTGTATGGTAACAGTGTTTTTTGTAATTAGTCCATAGGTTTTATTATTTTTAGTTGTTACTATTATCCCAATAGTATACTCACCACTTGGCAATAACGATTTATTTATTTTTGTATTAAAGCCACTGTTGTTATAATTAACCCTGTCATCTTTATAAGCCGCTGTTACATCTTCCCTTACCACAGGATCGGTTTCAATTGCATAGCAATCTTTATCATTATAGAAAAACACTTTGATTTTTTGCCCGTCAGAATTTTCTTTTCTTAAAATTGTCCATCCGCTTATAAGTATATAATCTACGGCATCTATATTATCATCAATATAACCTTTTTGTAAAGGGTTGGTTTTGGGCAGTGTAATTTTGACAACAGGTTTAATCTCACTGGTAACCTTTTTTAACGGTTGGTCAAGTTTTTCTTTAATAGCAATAGTAGCGGCAGTACTTTTATTAAAATCGCCAATTTTTTTATTGCTGTTATATAATAGGTAGTAATTATCCAACTCAATTAATTGGAGTGTTTTGTTACTAATGGGTACATTAAATGCCTCAATATATTCAGGTGTGGTAATATAAAGTTCATTACTTTTTGTCACATTATTTTGTAGGGCTGTAGTAATATAATCATCATACACCCGTTCTGCAACCCTGTTTACACGCGCGCTGTAACCTGTGCTTATGGCCATATCATGTTTCACTGCAAGAAAACATAAGTCCTGATAGTCCATACTTGTAAGCAGATTATTTTCAAACGGAGGATAAGTAATTATCCTGTCAAAATGAGGTAATATTTCATTCCATTTTTCTTCATTTAAAGGAGGGTGATAGGCACCATAAGGTAAATTCCTAAACGTATAAATAGGCCATATATCATACAATTGCACAGCTAACAATACTAATAAAACCGGCAATTTTACCCATTTATTAAAATTAACTTTAACAATTACTATTACAAAAAACAAACAAAGCAGGTAATATAGCACCCAGGCAAAACGGGCACTTGCCCGGAATATATTGCCAATTTTAATTATAAATTTTGGAACCGGCACTTCAAACAATAAAATATCATCATAAGTTACGTTTTGCGAAATGGCAAAAAGGGTTAACAAAAAAGTTACTATATACAATGGTATTAAGGTTTTGTTTTTTATAATGCCGCTCATCTTTCTGGAAACAATAAGCCAGATGAACCCTAAAACTATAATGGCCATGAGGCCTACCCCCAGATACATATAACTCTCATATTGAAAATCATTAATTAAAGGTCGGGCCGGTAATAAAAAAGAAAACCCGGACGGATTATAAAAGGAGTTGAGGTTAAAACTATATAAGCCATAACCGCCGCTCACTTCCAGCCGTGTGTCGCCTTTAAAAGTGAGTACGCCAACAATAAACCATAGCGCCCCAGTGCTAAGTAACGCAATAAAAGGGTAAAGCAGCATTTGCTTTAAGGTAAGCAGTTTATAATAAAAGTAATGTTTAAAAGGCAGTATGATATTAAAACAAAAAACAATAACCGCAAGGTAAGGGTGTATTAAAGCAGAAAGTGCTAAGAGTATTATTTGTTTTTTATTAAGGCTTTTTACATTGTCTTTGTTTGCGGGTGTAAGATAAAGATATATGGGAGCCAGTAGTAACCAATGGGCACAAAGTGACGGGTGAAGGCCCCTGAACACAAGCATGGGATTACCCACAATTAAAATTAAACCTATTAGCTGGTAAATAAATTTTATATTGTAAAGTTCAAAAATTTTAAGGCAGTAGTATGCCGTAAGCAAGTAGCAGGCATACATCCATAAACCTAAGTACTGAAAATCATCTGATAGCAGGGGAGCTACTATTTTTAAGGGGATAGCAATTAGGGGGATGGAATCAGTAAATCCTACATTACAGCCCGCCGGATATATAAAATTAGAAATAGTACCTAACGGAAAATGCCATGGTTCATTTTTATAAAAGGCCCAGCCAAGGTAATGCTGCCCCCAGTCATGGCGGGCACTCATAAGCCAGTTTATGTTTGTAGGAACCAAAACGTCCAGCCCGTAACATAAATGAAATAATACCGTAACAACTATAAAAGTTAAAACATACAGAAACGTTTTTTGAGATATTGATTTCATGCAGATTATTATTTATAGGCGGTATATAGTTACAAGCTCGGCAAGTACTGTAAAAATACTTTGCATGCCTAGTTTAGACCCTCCAACATCAGTCCATTGCCGTAAAGGGACTTCATTCCCTAATGCCAGCAGGTTATTTTTTTTAAGGCGTATAAAAAGTTCTACATCAAAAAGCCATGATGTTTTAAAAGGCGCATTAAAAGCAACTGCTGCAATGGTTGCAGGAAAAAGCTTGGCCCCGCACTGGGTGTCATAAACGGTTAGCTTAAATTTGAAATTAACAAGCGTAATTATGATACGCCCTATATAATGCCGGAAATTTTTTCGCTTTATGTTATGGTTTAACAATAAGACCCTGCTGCCTATAATAAATTTCTCCGGCTCGCTTTCCTGCAGGGCAAGCAGCCTTTCAATTTCAAAAACTGGAGTACTAAAGTCGGCATCAAAATAACCAATATGGGTATATTGGTTTTGGCTTAAAACATGTTGTACGCTTTGGTATACGGTATTGCCTTTGCCGGTATTTTTTTTAAAATCCAAAACAAAGCAATTTTTGCATTCTGCCGCTATTGTTTGTAATAGGCCGGCAGTATTATCGGTACTGCCGTCATTACACAAATATATATCTGCACCTGTATTCGCCAAAAGCAATACTTTTTCTTTCTCAAGCCTTTTCTCTTCGTTGTAACAGGGAATTATTATAGCGGTTTTTTGCATAGCATATTGGATAACAAACCTAAATTTACAAAACAATATCCCATGCCTCTATTGCAATGCCAAACGTATTTTTAATTTTGGTTTTATCCAGCACACTATAGGCAGGCCGTTTTGCAGGCGTAGGGAACGATGTGGTGGGCACGGGCTGTAAATTTATAATAACATTGTTAACTTCAAATATTTTTTTGGCAAAATCATACCAGGAGCACTGCCCCTCACCGCTATAGTTGTAAATTCCGTATGCTTTTTTGTTGCTGTTTATAATAGCTATAAGTGCTCCGGCAAGTTTTAGCGCATTGGTTGGGGTGCCAATCTGGTCGTTCACTACGGTAAGTGTATCGCGTTCTGCAGCCAGCCGCAGCATGGTTTTCATAAAATTATGCCCAAATTGCGAGTATACCCACGAGGTGCGGATGATGTAGTACTTATCTGTTAACTGCTGAATTTCTTTTTCGCCTTCCAGTTTGGTGGTTCCATATACACTGGTGGGGTTAGTGGTGTCCTCCTCAGTATACGGCCTGTTTTTAGTGCCATCAAATACAAAGTCGGTAGAAATGTGTAGCAGTGTAGTATGGTGCTTTTTACACACCTCAGCTATATTTTTGGCCCCTGTTACGTTTATGGCGTAGGCCTTTTCAGTTTCATTTTCTGCCTTATCTACTGCAGTATAGGCAGCAGCATTGATGCAAAAATCCGGTTTCACGGCAGTAAAAACAGCTTCAAGGCTTTTTTTATCTGTGATATCTGCTTCGGCAGAGCCTGCAAAATAAAAATGTAGTGTTTCATACTGCGCCGCAATAGCCTGTAATGCCTGGCCAAGCTGGCCAGCAGCTCCTGTTACCAGTACTACCATGCCTTTTTAGCATTTTTTATTCCGGGAAGTACTGTGTCTTTTTCTGAAATAATTAAGTCAATACCACCAGTATTCCAGTCAATACCTATCTCAGGGTCGTTAAAATGAATTCCTCCCTCTGATGCCTTATTATAGAAATTATCACATTTATAAAAAAAGGTAGTTTCATCTTCCAGAACCAAAAAGCCGTGTGCAAAACCGCGGGGAATAAATAGCTGCTTTTTATTTTCGGCAGTAAGCGTTACAGCAATATATTGCCCATAAGTTGAAGATTCCGGCCTTATATCTACCACTACATCCAGTACGCTGCCGGTAATAACACGCACAAGCTTGGCCTGCGCATATTCTCCTGTTTGGTAATGCAAACCGCGTAATACCCCTTTGGAGCTGAAAGACTGGTTATCCTGCACAAAGTGTACCTGCAACCCCGTAGCATCGGCAAAAGCTTTTTCATTAAAACTTTCCATAAAGTAACCCCTTTCATCGGGTATAACTTTTGGCTCAATTATAAAACATCCCTCAAGTTTAGTAGGGGTACAAGTCATAGTATATTATTTTAGGCAATGGCTTCTCTTCTCTTTTTTTGGCTCTTATAAAAACTGATAAACATCATTAAGCATACAAAAACAAAAAGGAAGAACAGGGGTACAACAATTTTCATCCTGTTTATAAGCAGGCCTTTATGTTTTACATTAATAGCAGTGGCATCAACTTTAACCACACTATCATAATTAATAACATTTATGCGGTTTTTAAGCAGGCTCTCCAGTGTATATCTCTTTTGGCGTATAACTTCGTGCAGTGCGCTGTTATCACTAAAATATACAGAACTGCTTTTACCCCTCATGTCAGAATAATTGCGCAATAAGGTATCTATATACTGTACGGTAAGGTTATTTTCTTTAATCTGCTTATCCAGGTTTTCATTATACTGTTTTTTAAGTTCCTGAAAATAAGGGGCATTATTAAAATGCGTAATTAAAGGGGTTATCACTTCATCTTCCAAAACCTTGCCTGCTGTTATAATTACAATCTTTTGGTTTTTATAGTATTTGCTTGTGGTTTCATCTTCCAGTATCTTATCCATCTCACCACTTTCAGCAATAAGCCTGAAAATTTCAAACTTACGGTCATTCAATTCATTTTCTTCAACATTATCTATAAATTCATAAATGTCAATAACCGGTTCAATTTGTATTTTTATAATGCTCCCGGGGTTTTTTATACCAATACCTGAAAAGTACTCATAGTCATGCTCACTTAATTTTGTATTGATTACTTCAATTTCCTGATACAGGTAATCTACACTCTCAAAATTTGGTGTTACCAGTATTTTCTGGTCATATGGCTTTGGGGCGCTGTCTAAATAAATACCATAGGCAATACCGGCAACCAGTATTATGACTATAGCAATAATAAAGCGTTGTACAAACAGGATAGCGTTAAAAATAGTATCATTAAATTTTTCGCGATACTTTTTTACCATTAGCGAAATATCCGAAAGGCTGATCTCCTTTTCCCCGCTACCGTTAGGGTGTGCTGCCATATAAAATTATATATTAAATATTTGTTCTAAAATCCTGATAGTAATAAGATATGTTGGCTTAACCCCGGTTGTGCCCAATCCGCCTGAAGCCAGCGTGCTGCCTGTTTCCAGTGGGTTATCTGATGCGTAGTAAGCATAGCGTACTTTAACATCTGGAGTAATGCTTTTACGTATTTTCGATGCCGACTGTATGGCTTTCTGGTAATGAGAGCCTTCCATCTCCAACCCTATAACGCCCCAGGTACTCTGGTTAAAAAAGCGTAGCAGGTCCCGGTTTTGTAAAGAGGTACCCAACACCGTTACCATAGGTCCGTTATATACCGGTATGCCCTGACCCTCAAACATTTCTGGTGTGAGTTCATTTTCAAAAGGGTAATTGTCTCCGGTACCTTCATTTATATGTGCCGAAGGTATCATGATATCGCCTTTGCCGCCCTCAAGTATACCGGCTTTACCCATTATAGAAACCGACTGTATGTCCAAAAGGGTTTTATGCCCTTCTTCTTTATAGGGCTTCAGCAATTCGTCAATAGTTTCATAAGCCTGTTCGCCAAAAGCATAGTCCATTACAATAATAACGGGCTTATCGCTGGTAAATTTTGCGCCTGCAAAAGCTGTTTTGGAGAAATCTATTTTTTCTGTATCAAATATTTGTACATCTATATTTGTACCGCTGGTATCTGGCATGCTTATCATGCCGTTTTGCAAGGCATATTGCTCTATTTTGCTGCGCAGGTTATTATTGCCTGCCTGGCTCAGTTCCTCAAAAACGGCAAAATCATTTGTTGCTTTTGCCTTTGGCTTAAGCGCTGCCTTTGCAAAAATGGAGTTCATTACACTGTGCATGTTAGCACTTATAATGTGTATGGGGCGCTGCAGCAGGTTATTTTGCTTTAATACCAGCTTTATACTGTTTGCCCAAATTTCACCATTTATGTGGTGCCCAAGCCGTTCCTGCAATATAGGGCTAAAGGTAATGGTACGTTTGCCTTGGCCCAGTGCCTCTTCTATAGAAAGGCGGCCCAGCCAGTATATTACATGCAAAAAACGGTCGGGCTCATCGGCAGAGGCAAAGGCGCCGTAAATATCAATAATTTCAGAAAACGTACGTCCCAGTATATTGCTCAGATGGCTTATAGTGGTTTCGCGCTCTTCCAGTTCCAGCATTTCCCCCCGTTTAATTACCTCTTCCAGCTTCATCCAGTCGCGGGTCAGTTCGCCGCTTTCATCAATCATTACACGGTTCTTTATCTTGCTGGCCTCAATAAAAATAAAAGTAAGGTGGGTTAAAATATCGTATATGTCAGATCTTCCACGGGTTATTTCCACATTCATCTGCTCCTCATCTATACGGTAGCAGTTACGCCTTCGTTTAGGGGGTACAATAGCTTTAAAATGCGATTTGGAATATCCCTCGTTAGAGGTAAGGTTAATAAAGCGGCATTGCTCTATACCCACCGGCAAACGCTCAATAACATACAGCAGCCCGTTTAGCTCTGCCTTATCTTCGGCAATAGAGCCGTAAATTTCCGGGCGGAGCGACAGCAATGCATGCCTAAGGCTTTCGCCACTTACACCCACAGGTTTATAAAACCCCCGGTTAAACAGGTGCCTCATGGTAATGTACAGCCGCTCTATGGCTGCAGAAGATTCCTGTGCACGGGTACGTGTTATGTTTTTAACTGCCTGCATATTTGGTTAGTGTTTGGGGCAAATGTAAAATTTATTTTCTAATAAGCATGTTGCCTATACATCATCATAGTCTATATATATTTCTTCAGATGTTGGCAATGCCTGGCAGGTAAGTATTAAACCCTGTGCAATTTCGCCATCGGTAAGTATGGCATTTTTCTTCATTTCTGCTGTGCCTGATTTAACACGGCCCATACAGCTGCTGCAAATGCCGCCCTGGCAGGAGTAGGGGGCATCCAGCCCTTGTTTTAGCGCGGCATCAAGTATGGTTATTTCCTTGGGCATCATAAAGGTAGTTTCCTCATCATCAACCAGTACGGTAATTTTGGTTTGCCCGCTAAGGTCCTGCTCTATGGTTTTTTCGGTAACCGGGGTACTGAAAAGTTCAAATTTTATTTTCTTTTCCGGCACATTGTTCTCTTTAAGCACATCGTTAACTGTATGTATCATTTCCTCCGGACCACACAGGTAAAACTTGGCAAAGTCTTTTTCCTTATGTTTGTTTTTAATTACAAAGTTAACGGCAGAGCGCTCTATGCGACCAAACAGGCAGTTTTCTTTATGGCACTGGCTGTATACAAAATGCACATAAAAACGCCCCAGGTATTTTTCCTGAAGGTGGTGCAAAAAGTCATGAAATATAGTGTCTTCGGGGGTTTTGTTACCATATACCAGTACAAAAGTACTTTCGGGTTCACCCTGTAGTGCAGACTGTATTATTGAGAGTATAGGGGTAATGCCGCTCCCGGCTGCAAAAGCAGCATAATTACGGCTTCTTTCTTGTTTTGGCTCAAAAGTAAAAGTACCTTCGGGGGTACTTACCTCCATAATATCCCCGGCTTTTAGTACCTCATTTGCAAAAACCGAAAAACCGCCTTTGGCCACTGCTTTTATAGCTACGCGAAGTTCCCCGCTGCCCGGTGCAGAACAAAGGGAATAAGCCTTGCGTATCTCTTCGCCTTCATATTCGGTTTTAATGGTAATGTACTGCCCGGCTATAAAATTATAATCATCCTTTAATTGCTCCGGAATTTCAAAAGCAATAGAAACCGCCTGTGCTGTTTCGCGGCGCACATCTTTTATGGTGAGTTTATTGAATGTTGACATTGTATAAAATTTTGTGCAAAAATACATATTCCAGTAATGGTACTGAAATATTGTAAAGTGAAAATTATACCTAAGTATTTTATACATAAGAAAATTATGTATAGTTTTGTAACTGTAATTATCAAACAAAAATGAAAAACTCACAATTATATAAAGGCAGCCTTACTACCATAATTATGAAGTTGCTGGAAGAAAATGGCCGCATGTATGGCTATGAAATTACCCAGAAGGTAAAGCTGATAACCAAAGGTGAGCTGAATATAACCGAAGGTGCCCTGTACCCTGCACTGCACAAGCTGGAGGGCGAAGGCCTGCTGGATGTTGAGGTGGAGCGGGTAGACAACCGCCTGCGTAAATATTATAAACTAACAGAAAGCGGACAAAAGGAAACCGTGAACCGCCTTACAGAACTGGAAGAATTTATACGCAATATGCAAAGCCTTGTTAACCAAAAGCCTAATCCCGATTTACAATTTTAATTAGCTACTAAAATGAATACACCAAAAAAACTTACGCCGGGGGAGGTTGACGCGTTATATGTTTTTACACGTAAGCATTTTGTGGAATATTACGACCTGCAAACCGAACTGGTAGACCACCTTGCCAATGGTATAGAAGAACAATGGCAGCACAACCAAAACCCTGATTTTGAAGATGCCCTTGCCGCCGAATTTAAAAAGTTTGGCATATATGGCTTTAGCGATGTGGTGGCAGAGCGAAAAAGAGCGCTGGGCAAGCGGTATACCAAACTTTTAGGGCGTTACTTTGTTGAGTTTTTTACCCTGCCAAAAATACTGCTTACCTTGGCTATGGTATTTGGCATACATTTAATGCTTTTATTGCCAACACTATATATTTTTATGTTCTTTTTTATAAGCATACAGGGTTTCAGCCTGTTTAAGTTTAAGCAGCGTAACAATTTTTTAGAGAAAAAAGTAAAGCAAACCGGTAAACGCTGGTTGCTGGAAGAACTTATTTATAAAGGGGCTACGGTAAGCACAGTAGTAATTTTTGCCACACAGTTTATACAGTTTATTGATAATGCCCATAATGTATACCTACACTGGTTCCTCTCGGTTATAACCGTGCTTATTATACTTCATAACTATGTAGTGCTTTACAGTATTCCGGCTAAAGCACAGGAATATCTTAAGGAAACGTATCCTGAATACGAAATAGAAAAATCCTGAGAAAACTGTAACATACCGTAGTACTTTGCTACCTATTATTAAAACCACATCTAAAATGTTTAAGAAATTTATCTGGCTGGAATGGAAAGCCTTTACCCGGGCATCATCGTTTAGTGCTAACGTTGCCATAAAAATACTTATGATTTTAGGCGCTATTTATTTTTGTGCCGCCTTTCTTATAGGCGGGGTAGCTGCCTATATGTTGCCTAAAGAAGAAATGCATGCAGACCCTGTTGAAATAATAAACCGTTATGTTATATATTATTTCCTGTTCGATTTAATTATCAGGCTCCTGTTGCAGCAATTACCGGTTATGAATATAAGGCCGCTGCTTACCCTGCCTGTAAGGCGGGGCATTATTGTGCATTATGCCATGGGCAAAAGCTTTATTTCGGTTTTTAATATATTTTCATTCTTTTTCTTTGTACCCATATTTGTACTGATGCTGGTTGACGGGCGAGACCCGCTCCATACCATATTATGGTTCCTGGCCATGTGGGCGCTGGTATATTGTAATAACCTGCTTAATATATTGCTGAATAAAAAAACGGCTTTACTGGTTCTTTTTTTAGCCATTGCGGCTGCCCTTATAGCATCGGTTTATTATAGCCTGTTTGATGTAACACTATATACTGCGCCGTTTTTTGATGGCATATACCAAAATTACCTTATTGCTGTTTTGCCGGTTTTGGCATTTGCGGGGCTGTATTATATAACGTACCGATATTATATGAATCACCTTCGGCTTGATACCGGCCTGAAGGGTAAAGAAGAAGTTGCCAGCACTCAGGATTTTACATGGTTAAACCGTTTTGGTACTATGGCAACTTTCCTTAAAAACGACCTGAAGCTGATATTGCGTAATAAGCGCAGCAAAACCTCGGTAATGATGAGTGTTTTGTTTATTTTCTACGGTTTGGCGTTTTATACCGGTGCATTAGAAATGTATGATAATACCCCCATGAAAATGTTTGCCTCTATATTTGTAACCGGGGGCTTCATGTTTACCTTCGGGCAGTTTGTACCCAGTTGGGATAGTGCTTATTATCCGCTAATGATGAGCCAGAATATACCTTATCGGCAATACATTGCCAGCAAATGGTGGCTTATGGTAATTGCCGTGGCTATCAGCACGTTACTTTGTTCTTTTTATGCCTATTTTGGTATAGAGATATATTTAATGATACTTTCCGGCGCTATATTTAATATAGGGGTTAATTCACTTTTAGTACTGCTGGGTGGAGCTTATTTAAAAACCCCGATAGACCTTGCCAGCGCAAAACAGGCTTTTGGCAACAAACAGGCCTTTAATGTTAAAACCCTCATAATAGGACTGCCAAAGCTATTACTGCCCATGGGGCTGTACTGGGCGGGGGCAGCATTTATAAGCCCAATAGCCGGTTTTGCCTTTGTAGCGGGAGCAGGCTTTTTAGGCCTTGTGTTCCGCAAGGCGGCTTTCAGGGCTATAGAGCGCATTTATAAATCAGAAAAATACAGTACCATAGCAGCTTACAAACAAATAAACTAACAAGACACCATCATCATGATACAAATTCATAACCTCAAAAAAATATATAACGGCACCACGGTTTTACATATAAACGGATTAGATATACCACAGGGAGAAAGTTTTGGCCTGGTGGGCAATAACGGTGCGGGCAAAACCACACTTTTCAGCCTGTTACTGGATTTGATAGAACCTTCTGAAGGTTATATAACCTCTAACAATATCCGCGTAAACGAAAGCGAAGACTGGAAACCGTTTACTTCGGCTTTTATAGACGATACTTTTTTAATAGGCTACCTTACTGCCGAGGAGTACTTTTATTTTATTGGTGATCTTCGCGGGCAGAACAAAGCAACAGTAGACGCTTTCCTGGCAAAACATGCCGACTTTTTTAATGATGAGATTTTAGGAAAGAAAAAATACCTGCGCGACCTGAGTAAGGGTAACCAGAAAAAAGTGGGCATAATAGGTGCGCTTATTGGTAACCCTAAAATAGTAATATTAGATGAGCCTTTTGCCAATCTGGACCCCACTACACAATTCAGGTTAAAGAAAATTATTAAAGAACTGGCAGAAAGTAAAGAAGTTACCCTGTTAGTATCCAGCCATGACCTGGCCCATACCATAGAGGTAAGCAACCGCATTGTAGTATTGCAAAAAGGGCAGTTGGTAAAAGATATAAAAACATCTGCCGAAACACTACAGGAACTGGAAGCATTTTTTGCAGTATAAAAATTAAAGCAGGCCTTTTCCAAGGGTCTGCTTTAATTTATAAAGTTACTTACTGCCCTAACCGTGTTTTTGCTTCCCCGGTAACGGGGTTAAAGAGGTTAACAAGGTTGCCATCGGGGTCGCGCACCAAAAGCGAACGGTTTCCCCAAGGCATTGTTGTTGGCATTTGTACCATACAGGCATTAAAAAACTCGGCCTGTGCTTCATAGATTTTATCTACATCATCAACCCTGAATTCCAAAATAACCGATTGGTTGCTTGCCGGGCGGGCAATAGTATCCCCTCCAAATAGCGCCAGCGTTTTGGTACTTCCTATAGCAAGTGTGGCAAGTGCTGTTTTAAACTCGGCAAAATCTTCCGTATATTGTATTGCTTTACTGCCGGTTACTTTTTCATAAAACCGTATAAGCGGCTGTATGTCCGCTGTAATAATCCTTAAAGATGTAAAATTCATAATGTGTTTTTTAAAATTCAGGCTATAAAGGTAAAAGGCGGGTATGACAACAGTATGTCAGTATACTATAGTATTTATAAGCGAAATGTGTTAAAATATATAGCATTAAAAAAATAACCGTATTTTTACCCCTCCTTATAATAAAATAACTAATTCTAAGTTAAAGGATAAAAAGATAAATGCATTGAAAACCAGTACCTGTAAATATTTTTTTCTTTTAGGTTTGGGCGGATTTATTATAGCCTGCTCTACCAAAAAAGATACGTTTATAAACCGCAATTACCATGCGCTTACCACTAAGGATAATGTGCTCTACAATGGTAAAAATGCACTTGCAGCCGGGCTTAATGACCTTAAAACAACTTATGCCGATAATTACTGGGATGTATTGCCCATAGAGCGTATGCAGCTTACGGCTGAAGAAATGGCGCCTACAGACCAAAAAAACGCCAACTTTGAGCGTGCCGAACAAAAGGCTACCAAGGCCATACAAAAACACTCTATGTATATAGACGGCACAGAGCATAATCCGCAAATTGATGAGGCACACATGCTGTTGGGTAAAGCGCGGTATTATGACAACCGCTTTATACCTGCACTCGAAGCGTTTAACTATATTTTGTACAAATATCCCGGTAGTAGTGAAATAGACGAGGCCAAGATATGGCGGGCAAAAACCAATATAAGGCTTGAAAATGAAGCCGTAGCCATTAAAAACCTTAATCAGCTCCTTAAAGAAAAAAAGGATGTAATGGATGAGCAGGTGTATAGCGATGCCAATGCCATGCTGGCACAGGGCTATGTTATTACAGAAAAAATGGATAGTGCAGTGTATGCGCTTAACGAGGCCGTAAAGTTTACCAAAGACCATGAGCAGCAAGCACGCTACCGTTTTATATTAGGCCAGCTCTACAGTAAACTTAATATGCCGGATAGCGCTTATGCTTCTTTTCAGTCGGTTATAGACATGAAACGTAAATCGCCGCGCATTTATGTAATCCAGGCACATGCACAGCAGGCGGCCCAGTTTGATTTTAAAAATGGTGATACACTCGCTTTTATGGAGAAATACCGCGATTTGCTCGAAGACCGCGAAAACCGCCCGTATCTTGATATTATTAACCATCAGGTAGCCCTGTTTTACGATAAACAGGGTATGGATGATAAAGCCATTGAATATTATAACAAATCGTTACGCAAAAAAGGTAAAGACAGGTACCTGGCAGCAAGCAACCACAGGAATATAGCCGAAATTTATTTTGAAGATGCCCAATATGCCACTGCCGGAAAATATTATGACAGCACCATGGTATTTATGGATACCCGTACGAGGGAATACCGTAGCATAAAAAAGAAAAGGGATAACCTGCAAGACGTTATAAAGTACGAAGGTATTGCACGGGTTAATGATAGTATATTGCATGTAGTGTCGTTAACTAAACAAGGCCAGGAAGAGTATTATAATGCTTACATAGAAGACCTTAAGAAAAAAGAAGAAGAACTACGCAAAAAAATGGAAGAGGAAGCACGCAGACAGGAAAATGCCGCTTCTAATTCTATGTTTGCCGATGATAATGCTGCCCCTTCCATGGCAGCATTAAAAAACGGTACCATGTCTAAAATTGGTGGCACTCGCGATGCTATGGGTACTATAACACCTGCTGGCACAGTAGCTAATACGGCTACAGCCGGTAATACAGGAGCCATTGGCGCCAATAGCGGGCCATTTTACTTTTATAATACCGCTACGGTATCTTACGGCAAGCTGGAGTTTAAAAAACGCTGGGGCAACAGGCCACTGGCTGATAACTGGCGCTGGAGTGCAGAGCTTACCTCTAAAGGCAATGCTGTAAATGCTGATGACACCGTTGCAGGAACCGATGATGCCGACGGCAATACAAAAACAGATGCGGCTGAAGATGTAGTAGACCCACGCTATACACCGGAATATTATATAGCACAATTGCCAACAGAACAAAAGGTTTTAGATAGCCTGGCCACAGAAAGAAATTTTGCCTACTACCAGCTTGGGGTAATTTATAAGGAGAAGTTTAAAGAATACCAAAGGGCAGCCGATAAACTGGAGGGGTTATTAAAAAACAACCCTGAAGAACGTTTGGTATTGCCTTCGCAATATAATCTGTATAAAATATACCAGATTATAGATCCTGCAAAAGCAGAAAAATATAAACAGCAGATACTTACCCAGTACCCGGACAGCAGATATGCTGAAATAATAAGGAATCCGGGCTCTGAAGAATCAAAACGTGGTACGCCAGAGGCCGTTTATGCATCTTTTTATAAACAATATCAGGAAGAAGACCCAAGGGTGGCCGCTATAAAAGTAGACGAACTGATTGATACCTATACCGGAGAAGAAATAGTTTCGAAGTATGAATTGCTCAAAGCGAAAATAGCGGCAAGGCTCCGGGGTTTAGAAGAATATAAAAAGCAGTTAAACTATGTTGCGCTTAACTACCCTACCAGCCAGGAGGGTAAAGAAGCCGAGGAAACACTGAATAAAGATATACCGGTACTTGAAAAATTAGCCTTTGGACGCAATGCCACAAGCTGGAAACTGGTGTTTAAATTTGACGAAGGCGATCCTAAAATAGAACCGTTAAAAGAAAAAATTAAGCAGTATATTAAAGATGGGCTTAACAATAATATAATTCTTACACAGGATGTTTATACCGAGGGGGAAGACTTTTTGGTAATTCACGGTTTTATTAGTAAACTTGCTGCTGAAGACGCTATTAGTATCTTAAAAGATTACAAGGAGTATAAAATAACTGAAACCCCGGTTATAATTTCGGGAGAAGATTACTCTGTTGTACAGATAAAAAAGAACTATATACAATATTTAGCAATACAATAAAACACACATACCATGTTTGACAAGTCTCAGAAAGTATCTAACGACGCGCTTGGAAAAACCAACCGTATAGTAGAAGGCACTATTATAAAAGGAGATATAATATCTAAGGCAGATTTTAGGCTTGATGGGCAGCTGGAAGGTAATTTTACTTCACCGGGCAAAATTGTAATTGGCCCGGGTGGCAGTGTAACGGGTGATATTAAATGTAAAAACGCCGATATAGAAGGCATGTTTGATGGCAGGATAGAGGTAGAAGAATTGCTTTCGGTTAAATCTAAGGCGCACATAACCGGCGAGGTAATGGTTGGCAAACTGGCTGTAGAGCCCGGCGCCGAATTTACAGCTACCTGCTCTATGAAAAATGCGGTAAAGCCTATAGCAAAAGTTAATGAGCGACAACAGGCAGGATAAAAATAACCGCAATAAGTGGATTGCGCTTATAAATATCCCTATCCAGATGGGGGTAATAATATTTCTATTCTCCTGGTTTGGTGGCTGGTTAGATGATAAGTACCCCAACCCTAAAAATATCTATCAAATTATCTTTACCCTGCTGGGGGTGTTTATAGCACTATATAATGTTATAAGGCAGGTAAACCAACTTAATAAATAATGGTAAAAAGCATTACAGGTATTGTAGTAAAACTGGCAATTGTTACAGTAATAGCCCTTGCAATAAATTATGCCCTATATATTTTTACACCATTACAGGGCATAGAAACAGCTTTTACTTATAGCCTTTGGGTGTTATATGCTTTTTTCTTTTTCTTTTCGGTAGGTATATTGGCTACGCTCTTAGTGGTATCACAAAAAAATATAACGCAAACCGGCTACCTTTTTCTTTTTTTAACTGTTTTAAAAATGGCGGCAAGCTATGTGCTGGCAAGGCCTATACTGGCTAAAACGGTTGATGTAAAGGCAGAGAAACTGAATTTCTTCTTTATCTTTCTTCTTTTTTTGGCAATAGAGGCCTATTATACTGCCCGTTTGTTAAATAAAAAACAATAAATAATAGCTGACCCTGAATTTACGCTAAAAAAAGTTTTTAGCAACATTTGAAATGTGGATTTTAAATGTACCTTTGCAAAAAATTTTAAGACGGTAAAATTAAGACAGTTACAAGATGGTGTTAAAGCGAAAAATTATCAAAAAAACACTTACAGCCTTTTTAGCTGTGTTTCCTTCTTTATTCTTTGCTAACCAGCATACGGATTATACAGACTCAACAGAAACAGTTACCGAGTCTGCCGTACACGCTGCTATAGAGGGAGAGGCTGCAACTTTAGAGCCTGAGAATAAAAAAGAAAAGGTAGAAGCTTATATAGAGCATCACCTTCAGGATGATTATGGCTTTACTTTTTTCTCTGATGAAGAAACAGGTGAGCATTATGGCTTTTCACTTCCTGTAATACTCATAGATAACGGCCTTAAAGTTTTTTCGTCATCTGAATTTCATCATGGAGAAAAATTGGCTGAGGTAGATGGTAATTATTATGCGCTACACCATGGTAAAATATATAAGACTGATGCTTCGGGCGATTTAAAACCAGATCATCACGGACACCCTACAGTAGAGAAACCACTTGATTTTTCGATAACTAAAAATGTGGTGACCATGCTGTTTACATCAATTTTGTTGTTAATATTATTTACCGGACTGGCAAAGTCATATAAAAAAGGCCCGCTTCCAACAGGTTTTGGCCGTGTATTAGAACCGCTTATTATTTTTATACGGGATGAGGTGGCAGTGCCAAATATAGGAGTGAACAAGTATAGAAAATATATGGGATTCCTCCTTACGGTGTTTTTCTTTATATGGATATTAAACCTTTTGGGTATGACACCACTGGGGGTAAATGTAACAGGTAATATATCAATCACAGTTTGTCTTGCTTTGTTTACTTACATAATTACACAATTTAGCGCCAACAAAGATTACTGGAAACACATTTTCTGGATGCCGGATGTTCCTTGGCCGATGAAGTTGATACTAATGCCTATAGAATTGTTAGGTACACTTACCAAACCTTTTGCGCTTTTAATACGTTTATTTGCTAACATTACAGCAGGCCACGTAGTTATTATGAGCCTTATTGCAATGATGTTTGTAGGTAAAAACCTGGCGGCAGACATGCCTATATCATTAGGTCTTACATTGTTTATTTCAGTAATAGAGTTATTGGTGGCATTTCTTCAGGCGTTTATTTTCACTATGCTGTCTGCCTTGTTTATTGGCATGGCGGTACAGGAGCATCACCATGAAGAAGATCATGATGCACATACTGAAGAAGAACCTATTATTATATAATTTAGAAGTTTAATTTTTATATATACTTTTTTATGGAAGGTACTCTTAACTTAATCGGAGCAGGTCTAGTAGTAATTGGAGCAGGTGTAGGCTTAGGTAAAATTGGCGGTTCGGCAATGGACGCTATTGCCCGTCAGCCAGAAGCTGCTGGTAAAATCCAGACTGCGATGATCATCATCGCCGCTCTACTTGAAGGTTTGGCATTTGCTGCCCTAATCTTAGGCAAGTAATCAGAGAAAAAGTTGGCAATACCTGTAGCGGTTGGCTACAGGTGTTGTTTTACTTATTATTATTGCACATTAAAAGAAACAACTAATTAACAACTTATAATGGAAAAATTAGTAAACGATTTTTCGCTTGGCTTGTTCTTTTGGCAGGCTATAATACTTATAGTACTAATACTACTTTTGGTAAAATTTGCATGGAGGCCAATAATGACGGCCATTACTGAGCGTGAAGCCGGTATTGCCAATGCAATAGCAGCTGCCGAAAATGCACGCAAAGAAATGCAGGCATTACAGGCTGATAACCAGAGGGTATTAAACGAAGCCCGTGCCGAAAGGGATGCTATGATGAAAGAGGCACGTGAAATAAAAGAATCAATGATTGCAGAGGCCAGGACTGAAGCCCAGGCTGAAGGTGCCAAAATGGTAGAGCAGGCAAAAGCTACTATTGAGAGCGAAAAGAATGCGGCTATGGCAGAGCTTAAAAACCAGGTGTCGGCGCTTTCTATAGAAATTGCTGAAAAACTGCTTAAAACAGAACTTTCTGACAGGGCATCGCAAAACAGCCTTGTAGAAAAAATGCTTGACGACGTAAAATTAAACTAATACAATCGGTATGAGCAGAGCTTCAATACGATATGCCAAAGCAATACTGGAGATGGCCCAGAGCAACGGCGCGGCCGATGAGGTAGCCGGAGATATGGCGCTTATTGCCGAAACCGTACAGAATAATAAAGAGCTTGAAGAATTTATCATGAGCCCAAATATTAAGGGTGAGGTAAAGGAAAATGCGCTTAAAGAAATATTTGCGGGCAGTAATACAATTACCCAGGGGCTTTTTCAGTTACTTAAAGAAAATAAAAGGTTTATACTGTTGCCGGCTATAGCCACCAGTTATAAAGAACTGAATGATGTGGCCAATGGCGTGCAGGTAGCTACAGTTACTACGGCTATTGCTATTGATGCTGCATTAGAAGCTAAAGTGCTGGCTAAAATAAAAGAGTTTTCTGATAAAAAAATAACACTTAAAAATATTGTAGACCCGTCCATTATTGGTGGTTTTATAATACGTTTGGGAGATATACAGTATAACGCATCGGTAGCTAACAGGCTTACCAGGCTAAAAAGGGAATTAAGCAATTAAACCCTTATAAATTATAACGTAAACAAACAGGTAATTAAACTTAATTATAAAGATGGCAGAAATTAAAGCTGCTGAAATTTCAGCAATATTAAAGAAACAATTGTCCGGTTTTGAATCGGGCGCTACACTTGAAGAGGTGGGGACCGTACTTCAGGTTGGTGATGGTATTGCCCGTGTATACGGACTGTCTAACGCGCAATATGGCGAGTTGGTAGAGTTTGAGAACGGGTTAGAGGCTATTGTACTAAACCTTGAAGAAGACAATGTGGGCGTAGTATTGCTTGGTCCTTCTACCGGAATTAAAGAAGGTTCTATCGTAAAAAGGCAACAACGTATTGCTTCACTAAAAGTAGGTGAGCAAATGTTGGGCCGTGTGGTAGATACCCTTGGTAACCCTATTGATGGTAAAGGCCCTATTGGTGGCGAATTGTATGAAATGCCCCTTGAGCGTAAAGCTCCGGGTGTTATCTACCGTCAGCCGGTAACCGAGCCGTTACAAACCGGTATTAAGGCAATTGATGCTATGATTCCTGTAGGCCGTGGGCAGCGTGAGCTTGTAATTGGCGACCGCCAAACGGGTAAAACTACCGTGTGCCTTGACACTATTATAAACCAGAAAGAATTTTACGATGCAGGCAAGCCTGTATATTGTATATATGTAGCCATAGGGCAAAAAGCTTCTACAGTGGCCGGTATTGCAAAAACCCTTGAAGAAAAAGGAGCCCTTGCCTATACTATTATTGTAGCTGCTAACGCGTCTGACCCTGCACCTATGCAGGTATATGCCCCAATGGCAGGCGCTGCTATTGGTGAGTATTTTCGTGATACGGGCCGCCCGGCGCTTATCATCTATGATGATTTATCTAAACAGGCTGTGGCATACCGTGAGGTATCATTGCTACTTCGCCGCCCACCGGGACGTGAGGCATATCCTGGTGACGTATTTTACCTTCACTCAAGGTTGTTGGAGCGTTCTGCTAAAGTAATTGCAGATGATACCATTGCAAAAGACATGAACGACCTTCCGGAATCGCTTAGGCAAATTGTTAAAGGTGGAGGATCGCTTACTGCGCTTCCTATCATTGAGACACAGGCAGGAGACGTTTCGGCATATATCCCAACCAACGTAATTTCGATTACTGACGGACAGATATTCCTGGAGTCAGACCTGTTTAACTCAGGTATACGTCCTGCAATTAACGTTGGTATTTCGGTATCGCGTGTAGGTGGTAATGCACAGATTAAGTCGATGAAAAAAGTATCAGGTACACTTAAGCTTGATCAGGCACAGTACCGCGAACTTGAGGCTTTCTCAAAATTCGGTTCAGACCTTGATGCGGCTACCATGAATGTAATTGAGAAAGGTAAGCGTAACGTTGAAATTCTTAAACAATCAGTAAACGATCCGTTTAAGGTAGAAGACCAGGTGGCTATTATTTATGCAGGTACTAAAAACCTGTTGAGAAAAGTGCCTGTAAACAAAGTAAAGGAGTTTGAAAAAGATTACCTTTCTTACCTTAACGCTACCCATAAAGATACTATGGATGCGCTTAAAGCCGGTAAATTTAGCGATGAGCTTACCGATGTGCTTGAAAAAGCCGCTGCAGAAATAGCTGCTAAATATTAATAAGATATCAGATAGTAGTAGTGAGTATTGAGAAATCTGTACTCACTGCTATCATCATAAGAGTTGTGTTTTTGAGAGATATATCTCAATACTAATTTATCACACTCAATACTAATTAGAAAATGGCAAACTTAAAGGAAATACGTAACAGGATTACTTCGGTTTCATCCACTATGCAAATTACAAGTGCGATGAAAATGGTTTCGGCAGCCAAGCTTAAAAAAGCGCAGGATGCCATTACAGCCATGAGGCCTTATTCTCAAAAGCTAACGGAGTTATTACAAAACCTCAGCGCTACGTTAGAGGGTAATACCGGTGGTGCCTTTGCCGAACAACGACCAGTAAACAAAGTGCTTATTGTAGCCATAACTTCTAACAGGGGGTTGTGTGGCGCATTTAATACCAATGTTATCAAACAGGTTAAAAACCTGCAACAGGCCTATGCCGGTAAGCAGGTTGATGTTATGGCTGTGGGTAAAAAAGGTAATGATGTACTGAGGAAAAGCTGTAACATTATAGCTAACAAAAGCTACATTATGGACGATATTACCTATGAGCATGTAGCCGAAGTGGCTCAGGAGCTTATGGATAAGTTTGTAGCCGGAGATTATGACAGGATAGAGCTGGTATATAACCACTTTAAAAATGCTGCTACACAACTGGTGCTTACCGAGCAGTTTTTACCACTGGAGCCAGCACAGGTTGCCGAAGGCGATAAAAATACCGCTTCTGATTATATTTTTGAGCCATCTAAAGAAGAGATTGTAGAAAGCCTTATACCACTTTCGTTAAAAACGCAGCTTTACAAATCAGTACGTGATTCGTTTGCTTCTGAGCATGGTGCCCGTATGACGGCTATGCATAAGGCTACCGATAACGCTACAGACCTGCGTAACCAGCTTAAGCTAACCTACAACAAGGCCCGCCAGGCAGCTATTACCGGCGAGATACTTGAAATTGTTGGTGGCGCCGAAGCACTGAACGGTTAAATTAAACAAACAAACATAGTAAGAAGGGCTATCCGGATAGGATGGCCTTTTTTTATACCCCGTAATTTAGCCTGAAGGCTAAGTAATGGTATATGAGTGCTATTGTAGTAAAATTACACTCAGGGATAGTATAAGATCAAAAAAGCAGAACGTTTAGCCGTAATTATGATACTAAAGCTAAACATTCTGCTATTATTTTTGATAAAATCAGGATTTTCTTTCAGGGGAACACGTTGTTTATGTATCCTAAAATACCTCTGTTATCTATCTTTTCTTTAAAAATTCCTGTAGTAAAAACTCTGTAGAACTGTCGTGTTCTTTAACTTCTCCACCTTGTATTTCGCCTAAAATTGAATTAGCCAGTTGTTTGCCTAACTCTACTCCCCACTGGTCATAACTAAATATATTCCAGATTACGCCCTGTACAAATATTTTATGCTCATAAAGGGCAATAAGCGAACCAAGAGATTGTGGTGTTAGCTTATCAATTAATAACGTATTTGTGGGCTTATTACCACGAAATATTTTAAAAGGGGTAAGGTAGGCTGCCTTTTCTCCGGTTATACCTGCTTTATCAAACTCCGCTTTTACCTGTGCTTCGGTTTTTCCACTTAGCAGGGCCTCGGTCTGGGCAAAAAAGTTAGACATTAATTTATCATGATGGTCCTGATCGCCATGCAACGATTTTACAAAACCAATAAAATCTGTAGGGATAAGTTTTGTGCCCTGGTGTATAAGCTGAAAGAAAGCATGTTGAGAGTTGGTACCCGGTTCTCCCCATATAATGGTGCCGGTTTGATAATTTACAGGGTTACCGTCACGCCCTACACTTTTACCATTACTTTCCATAATACCCTGTTGCAGGTATGGTGCCAGTTTTTGCAGGTACTGGGTATAAGGTATTAATGCTTCGCTTTCGGCATCAAAAAAGTTATTATACCAAATACTAAGCAATGCCATTATAACCGGAATATTTTCTTCAAACTCTGCTGTGCGAAAATGCTCATCCATCTGGTGGGCACCTTTAAGCAGGTTATCAAAATTATCATACCCTACCGCAAGCGCTATAGAAAGGCCAACAGCGCTCCATAAAGAAAAACGGCCACCAACCCAGTCCCACATCGGGAAGATGTTATCTTCATGTATACCAAAACCGGTTACTTTTTCTATATTGGTAGATACTGCCACAAAGTGTTTGGCTACATCATCCTGAGATGCAGATTTTAAAAACCACTCACGTGCAGTTTCTGCATTACTAAGTGTTTCCTGTGTGGTAAATGTTTTAGATACAATTACAAAGAGAGTAGTTTCAGGATCAAGGCCTTTAAGGCTTTCTGCCACATGGTCTCCATCTACATTGCTTATAAAGCGCACATCAAGCTGATTGGCATAAAACTTAAGCGCTTCTACCACCATATTAGGGCCAAGGTCGCTACCGCCAATACCTATGTTTACTATATGCGTAAAAGGTTTGCCTGTGTAGCCTTTTTTCTCTCCGCCAATAACGGCATCAGTAAATTGTTTTATTTTATGTTTTACCTGGTATACTTCGGGCATTACGTTTTCACCGTCAACTTTTATAACCGCCGTTTCGGGAGCGCGTAATGCAGTATGTAATACTGCACGGCCTTCGGTGCGATTTATATCATCACCACCAAAATAACTTTCCATAGCACCCCTTAGATCTACTTCATTTGCCAGTTGTTGTAGCAATTGCAGGGTTTTTTCATTTATGATATTCTTGCTGTAGTCTACCAGGAAATCCTGCCATTTAATATGAAATTTTTCTGCCCTTAACGGATCTGTAGCAAACATTTCCTGTAAGGTGGCAAACTGCATTTCGGCAAAATGGCCGCGCAACTCGTGCCAGGCCTGTGTGCCGGAAGGATTAGTATTTTGTAATGCCATTTTTGTTCAGTTTTTAGGTGTATTTATTATTATTTGATAAATGCTTTGTCTGATACGCGCTCCAGCTCTTCTTTTAAAGGAGCCATTTGTGCCATAAACCGGGGCTTATATTTAGAATCCATAGGTTCGCTGTTCGGAAACTTTTGCTTTAAAGCATCAACCTGTACCCCGTTTTTCCAGAAACGGTAACATACATGCGGCCCCGTAGCCAGGCCGGTACTGCCCACCAAGCCTATGGTTTGCCCCTGCGATACATGCTGGCCCCTTTTTACAAGTATCTTACTCATGTGCAAATATTGCGTGGTATAGGTGTTATTGTGCTTTACTTTTACATAATTGCCATTTCCTGTTGTAAAACCTGCCGCAATAACCACACCTGTTGCAGTAGTCATAATAGGTGTGCCTGTTGGGGCGGCGTAATCGGTACCGTTATGGGCTTTCCACCGTTTTTGTACAGGATGGAACCTTTTGGGTGAAAAACGCGATGTAATGTGGCTAAATTTAAGTGGAGCCTTAAGAAACATGCTTTTTAGCGCTTTACCCTCTTCATCATAATAGCTGGGCTTTTTGGCGGAGGGGTCTGCCTTAAACGGAAAAGCATATTTACGCTCTCCCTTAGTTTCAAAAAAAGCGCCTTCAATACTTTCTACCCCGGCGTATATGGTGTCAGAAATATACCGCTCGTTTATTGTTACGGCAAATTTATCGCCCTTTTGTATTTTAAAGAAGTCAACCGTCCATGCAAAAATTTCCGAAAGCTCCTGTGTAAGTGCTGGGCTTGCGCCTTCTTTACTTACAGTAGCGGCCAGTGAACCTTCAATTTCTGCCGCTATGGTACGTCTTTTTATGGTTATAGGGCGTGTTTTTTTGTAAGCCCTGGCAATAGAATCGCGTACATCTATAACATAATAGCTAAGGCGGTCTGCCTGATAAATAAATACCTGAAGGGCATGAGGGTCTTTTTTATCTTTAAGCAAAGTATAAGGCTTACCCACGCGTATATCCCTAAGGTTAAAGCTATCGCGAATGGCTTCGGTTACATTATACACCTGCCCGGCATCATAACCTTCTTCCTGCAACAGCCCCCCAAAGGTGTCACCATTTTTTATGGTATCATGTACTAATTCAAAATCATTCAGTATAAAGCCAAATTCTTTTACAATGGCAGGTTTTGTGGTAACTACTGGCTCAGGGATATCATCTTTTTTGTCTTTATGGCAAGATATAAGGGTAAAAACAAACAGTATTAAAGCGACGTATTTCAATTTCTGAATTTCTTAAGGACAGTTAAACATTTTCTCCCCAGTTACGCAGTTCTTCTGCGCTCCACAATTCCGGGAAAAATATTCTTCTCTGGTATTTTGGGTGCATATACTTTTTCCATTCGCTGCCCCCGGTAGCTTCCTGCGGCCCGCTCTGGCTTTCAATATATTTTATGGCCGTATTATAGTGGCCCATTACCCATGTTACATTTACCGTATAATCATAATGGCGCATTGCTTTTATTAATTCGGGATTTTCACGGCTTTCTTCAGGAAGCTCTAAAAACTTTTGCCAAATGTTTATGGTGTTATATTCTTCCATATAACGCAAAAACTCACCTTTATATTTTCGTTCAAACTCCTGTAACAGATAAGTTTTTTGTCCGGTTTTATAATCTTTGCCGGCAGCCTGCCAATACAGGTGTTCTAAAGCATGCTCATAAGGTGTGTTGCGGTCTATTGTTTCGCGGTAGCGGTAATCTATAAGGTTAATAAGGTCTGTGCTGGCAAACTCTATAAGCCTGTACTGTGCGCTCTGGAAACCGCTTGCCGGTGTAAGTGTATTACGAAATTTCATATACTGCTCTACCTCCATACCATCGCCCATTATAGTAAATGAGGTGGTGAGCATATCGAAATAGCGGCTTATGCGCATTAATTTTTCGGTAAAAAAAGCAGTGGAAGGCTGAGCGTTATGGCATAACTGCTCCACCTCCCACAATATCATTTTAAATAATAATTCATTTATCTGGTGATACATTATAAACACCATCTCATCGGGCAGGGTAGTGCGCTGTATCTGCAGGTTTAACAGTGCATCGGTATTTATATAGTCCCAATATGTTATTGGTTTAGACCATAATAACCCCTCAAGGTGGGTTTCTGTTTTTTGGTTTATTGCCCTGAATTTTTTATCAAGATCATCCAGCTTTTCAGCTATTGGCGATGTTATATCCATCAAATGTTATTTAGATTTTATTTTAAAAGAATGTGCCAGGCCTTTAAATTCTTCGAGGTCTGCTTTTAACGACCCTACAGCCAGGCTGGCTTTTATTCTTAAAGGTACTTTATTTGCGTCATCGCTAATCCATACGGTAAGGCTTTCTTCTTCTTTAAATACGCGGCCTGCCTGTACATATGGCCTGAAAACCAGTGTAGAAATTACACCAAATTCGGTTTCTATATCTTCGTGGCCAATAAGCTTAAGTTTAAATTTGGTAACCTCATCGTCAAAAAACATATCTACGCTTATAGATTCGCCTACTTTCATCTTATCCACATCGGGGTGGTTCCTTAAATAGTAAAAGGTTGAAACAATATCCTGTACATTTTCGGTAACCGAAATGGTTTTCTGCTTTTTGTTTTTATAGTCTTTAACCAAAACCGTATTACTGTCCTGGTTAAAAAATCCCTCCTGGTTTTTGGTGTAGCCGCCTTCATCTATTTTACGTACAAACTGGTAGGGTTTTCCTGATTCTTTATCAAAATAACTTTCATAAAGGTCATTAACCCTGAAAAAGAGCTTGGTCATGCCGGTAGTGTAGCCTTTGCCTACAACATGAAATACTCTTTTATTATTTCTTACGGCATCTTTTACTTCCAGGGTAGCATACCCAGCATTTACCAGGCCGTAATGAATCCTGAATTTAAAATACTCACCTGTTTTAAACGCCTCTTGCGAAATTGCATCTCCGGCAATTAAAAACATCATCATTGCTAAAAATTTCTTCATAGGTATTTTCGTTTTTGGTGTCTGTTTCCGGATAATGCAATTTCTGTTCCAAAAATACTAAACAAAAAAACCCAGTCAAAATAAAGACTGGGTTTTTATGCTATTAATAACCAAAAAACTATAAATTATGAAAAGTTATTTGCAAAGCTTAAAAAGCTTGCTCACTTGCATTTTTGCGAGGTGCAAATGTATGCTGACTGTTGAGTTTTTCTCTATAAAAAGCCATATTTAACACGCAAACTTTAAAATGTAAATAGTTTTAAGGATAAATTTTGATTATTCAATATTTTTAAGAGGTATTATAGCGTACCCCTTAATTCCTGTTCACGCTCAATACTTTCAAACAGAGCCTTAAAGTTACCTGCGCCAAAGCCACGGGCACCCATACGCTGTATGATTTCGTAGAAAAGCGTTGGCCTGTCTTCTACCGGTTTGGTAAAAATTTGTAACAGGTATCCTTCTTCATCGGCATCTACCATAATACCCAGGCTTTCCAGCGCACTAATATCTTCTTTCATAATGCCCATGTGCTCGCCCAGGCGGTTGGGCACATCCTGATAATATGCGTGTGGCGGTGTAGATAAAAACTCAACGCCACGTGATTTCATATCGCTAACGGTTTTAATAATATCATCGGTAGCAATGGCAATGTGTTGCACCCCAGGGCCACCGTAAAAATCAAGATACTCTTCAATCTGCGACCTTTTTGCACCTTCTGCCGGCTCATTGATTGGGAATTTTATACGGCCGTTGCCGTTACTCATCACTTTACTCATAAGGGCAGAATATTCAGTATGTATCTGCTTATCGTCAAACGAAAGAAAGTTTACAAAGCCCATAACATCTTCATACCATTTTACCCACGTATTCATTTCATTCCAGCCTACGTTGCCCACCATGTGGTCTACATATTTAAGCCCTACAGGCTCCGGGTTGTAATCGGATTTCCATTCTTTATACCCGGGAAGAAAAGCCCCGTTGTAGTTTTTACGCTCTACAAACATGTGCACGGTTTCGCCATAGGTATAAATACCGGCACGCACTACTTCGCCAAACTCATCTTTTTCAACCGTTGGTTCCATATAAACTTTTGCGCCACGCTTTGTGGTTTCTTCAAATGCGCTGCGGGCATCTTCTACCCAGAGCGCTACTACTTTAACACCATCGCCGTGCTTTACAATATGGTCATTCAGCGGAGAATCTGCATTCAGGGGAGTGGTAAGTACCAGGCGTATTTTATCCTGAACAAGCACATAGCTTGCCCTGTCTTTTACTCCGGTTTCCAATCCTGCATACGCATGGCTCTGGAAACCAAAGGCCGTTTTATAATAATGGGCGGCCTGCTTGGCATTACCCACATAAAATTCTACATAATCGGTACCCATAAGTGGCAGGAAATCCTGCGCGCCTTCAAATATTTTTTCCAGGCCGTATTCTACACTTTTTACTTCTTTACTCATGATTTATATTTTTTATCCTCACCCAAAAGGTGCAGGTTATTATTGTTGTTTTAACTCCCCTCTCTTGGAGAGGGGCCGGGGGAGAGGCCTACTCTACCCAGCTCTTATAATATTTACCATCATCTAAGCCCATAGCGGCTTTGGTAACCATCAGCGGACGGAAGGTATCTACCATTACCGCAAGCTCTTCGGTACCTGTATGACCTATACTACGCTCTGTAGCTCCGGGTGCAGGCCCGTGCGGAATACCTTTAGGGTGCAGTGTAATATGCCCCTGCTCTATATTGTTACGGCTCATAAAATCGCCATCAACATAATACAGCACTTCATCACTATCTATATTGCTGTGGTTGTAGGGTGCAGGTATAGACAGCGGATGATAATCATACAGCCTTGGGCAGAACGAACATACTACAAAAGCAGGTGTTTCAAACGTTTGGTGTACCGGAGGCGGTTGGTGCACACGCCCGGTTATCGGCTCAAAATTATGGATACTGAAGGCATAGGGGAAGTTATAGCCATCCCACCCTACAACATCAAACGGGTGCGTGGCATATACCACCTCATGCATCATACCCTCTTTTTTTATTTTGATGACAAAGTCGCCTTTTTCATCATAGGTTTCCAGCTCCTGCGGCAGTTTAAAGTCGCGTTCGCAAAATGGCGAATGTTCCAGTAGCTGGCCGCTGGCGTTTTTATAACGCTTGGGTGTGTAGAGTGGCGCGGTAGATTCTACATAAAAAATACGGTTGTCTTCGGTATCAAAATCTATCTGGTAAATCATGCCGCGGGGAATGATAAGGTAATCGCCGTATTCAAACGGAATGTTACCCATAAAGGTACGCAGGGTACCGGTGCCTTTGTGGATGAACAGCATTTCATCTGAATCGGCATTTTTGTAAAAATATTCCCTGAGCGACTTACGCGGGGCGGCAAGCCCGATGATACAGTCGCGGTTTACCAGCATATCGGTACGGCTGTCTAAAAAGTCGTCTGCGGGCTGCAGTTCAAAACCTTTAAACAGCAGCGATTTTATATTCTTGTCTATGGCAATTTCCGGCGCAACAGAATACGATTTCAGTATTTCCTTTACCTGCGTGGGGCGGTGTACCTGGTACAGCAGCGACGAATGGCCGTGGAACCCCTCGGTGCCAAAAAGCTGCTCGTAGTACAGGTTGCCGTCAGGCTTGCGGAACTGCGTATGGCGTTTTTGCGGAAACGTGCCCAGTTTGTGGTATATAGGCATGGTTATGAGTTTTTTATAAAATTACACAATAAAAACGTGCTGAACAAATAAGGGCTTGCTCACTCCGGGTTACGTTTTATGAGGAATTTTAAATGCGATAGCAAATCGCGGTATTGCAATATCATAATTACAAATATCGGAAAAATTTAATTTTATGCCGATAATTTGCAGTTAAATTGTGGAGTTGGTAAATTATAGTTAGCTTTTTAATTTGCTGGCTCGAGTGTCACACTCATGCATTTTATAATACTTTGGCACAAGCAAGATGCTTGCTAATTTCCAAGAAGTCATATTATACTTATACTAATGTAATTGAAATGAGATTTTTAGTAAATTTGGGATAAACCAATTATTAAGTAAATTTATTATGAAATTAAAAAGTGTTATTATTCATAAATATAAAAGTTTTGAAAGTGACCAAAGTTTCGATGTTCACAACAACATAACTATTTTGGTTGGGATGAATGAATCAGGAAAAACTTCTGCTTTGGAGGCTATTGCAAAAACAAATTATTTTCAAGATGACAAAAAATTTAAATTTAATTTAACTCATGATTACCCAAGAAGAGAAAAAAAGTCTATAGATAAATCTAACGACACTCCTAAAGCAATAACTTCTACTTATGAATTAGAGGATGAATTTTTTGAAAAAATTAAGAATGATTTAGGAGAAGGAGTATTTCAGCAAAAAGAAATTTCACTTACTACTAAATACAATAATTTAACAACCTACAATGAGATTAACGTAGATAAATCAAAATTTTTCACGTTTTATCTAAAAAAATTAGGCGTGTATAGTAAAGTTCTTTTTGATAAAGTAAACAGTATTAAAAATGAAACAGATCTAGAACTTATTATTAATGAATATAAAGATGAAACAATAATTTCATCTTTAAAAAAGATCGTTCCTTTTGTTAAAAACATTTGGGACTGGCAAAATCCAATTAAGGAATATATAGCAAGAGTTTACATACAACCCGCTATACCTAAATTCTTGTATTATGATGAATATTATTCTCTCCCTTCAAGGATAGCAATAGAAAAACTTGAAGAGAAAGATTTAGGAGAAGAAGAACTTAAGACCGCTAGAGCTTTGCTAGAATTAGCTGATTTAAAGCCTTCGGATATTTTAACAGCAAACGATTTTGAAGATTATATAGCAGAATTAGAAGCTACAGAAGCCATAATAAGTGATGAACTTTTCAAATATTGGTCCACAAATAAGAATTTAAATATTGAATTCAAAATTGAAGCACGAGAGGGAAAAATAACAAAAAAAATTATTAATGACAGAAGAGAAGAAGAGGTTATAGAAATTAAAATTGTTGAACATATTTTAGATATAAGAGTAAAAAATCAAAGAACCCGTGTTTCATTACCATTGAAAAATAGAAGTAAGGGTTTCAATTGGTTTTTTTCTTTTTTAGTATGGTTTAAAAAAATTCAAGAAGACAGAACTTCAAAATATATTCTACTTCTTGACGAACCTGGACTGAATTTACATGCATCTGCTCAAGCAGATATGTTGGATTTTATTGAAGATTTATCAAAAGATTATCAAATTCTATATACTACACACTCCCCATTTTCGATTCCTTCAGGAAAATTAGACAGAGTACGAACAGTATTGGAAACAGAAAACGGATCAGTTATATCGGACAGCATACAAGAAAAAGATCCAAACACTTTATTTCCGCTTCAAGCCGCTTTAGGTTATGACATTGCACAGAACTTATTTATTAATAATAAGAATTTGCTTGTAGAAGGTGTTTCAGATTTAATTTTCTTAACAAAAATATCAGGGGTTCTCGAATCTCAAGTAAGAAGTTGTTTAGAAAGTGATATTACCATTGTACCAACAGGAGGATTGGAAAAAGTAGCAACTTTTATTTCACTTCTGAGAGGGTCAAAATTAAAGATAGCTTGCCTCCTTGATTCATATACAGATCAAACAGGGAAAGCAAAAATGGATAGAATGATTACTGATAAAATAATCAGCAAAAGTAAAATACGATTCTTTGATGAGTTTATAGAAGGTTATAGCACAGCAGATTTAGAAGACTTAATAGCAAAACAGGATTATCTAAAATTATTTAATTCAGCATTCTCAGAATATCCTGACATAAAGTTGGATGAATTAAGCGCTTCAATAATGCAGATAATAATTCAAATTAATAAGCATCTAGATATAAAAAGATTTAATCACTACCGCCCCGCAAATGAATTATTAAAAATTGGGGGGAATGACTTTTTTAGTGAAAGCACATTAAATAACTTTGAAAAAGTATTTATAGAAATAAATAAATTATTCAATTAAATAAAATTTACTAAAACACACCTTTTTAGTTAAAAAGCTGTATTTAACAATATTGGCTGCCGCTTATATTTTAACTTTTCTTTGTATTTGCGTTACATTTTCTATCTTTGAGGCTTTAACCAAAAAACAATCCTTATTATATGGCAGCAAAAGCAGAATCCTGGGGTTCACGCGTAGGCCTTATACTTGCTATGGCCGGTAATGCAGTTGGCCTGGGTAACTTTTTACGTTTCCCGGTGCAGGCAGTGCAAAACGGCGGTGGCGCATTTATTATTCCGTACCTTGTATGTTTTGTGGTAATGGGTATCCCGTTACTTTTTATAGAGTGGTCTACAGGGCGCTTTGGCGGTAAATTTGGTAACCACAGTACCCCTTATATTTTAGATACTATGGCCAAAGGCCGTATATGGAAGTATATTGGGGTGTTTGGTATTTTTACTAATATAGCCGTAGCATCATACTACTGTTATATTGAAAGCTGGACTATGAGCTATGTGTACCACTCGGTAGCCGGTACATTTAGCAGTATGGACCAAACCGAGGTTGCCGGATTTTTTGATAAATATACCACCATTGGAAAATCTACCACAGGCATACCGTATGAGGCTGTACTGTTTTATATACTTTGCTTGCTATTAAATACTTATATTTTATCTAAAGGGCTTAAGGGCATAGAGAAAGTAGCCAAAATAGGCATGCCATTACTTATATTATTTGGTGCTATACTGGCTGTCAGGGGGCTTACCCTGGGTACTGACGGTGCTTCGGCGCTTTTTCCTGATGCTAATGCATGGGATGGCCTTAACTTTTTATGGACTCCTCAATACGATTCGCTTACCAACCCTAAAGTGTGGCTGGCTGCTGCCGGGCAGATATTCTTTACCCTATCGGTAGGTATGGGTACCATTCATTGTTATGCGGCTTACCTGCGCTCTAAAGATGATATTGCCCTTAATGCGGTTTCTGCCGGATTTATGAATGAGTTTGTAGAGGTAGTATTAGGTAGCCTTATTGTTATACCTATTGCTGCCGGTTACCTTGGGCTTGACTGGGTACTGCAAAATGCAGGTTTTGGTATGGCGTTCCAAACCATGCCGTACCTCTTTCAGCAATGGGGCGATGTACTGGCGGTATTTGCAGGGCTGTTTTGGTTCGGCCTGCTCTTTTTTGCGGGTATTACCTCATCTCTCGCCATGGGTACCCCGTGGATGGGCTTTATGCGCGATGAGTTTAACTGGAGCGGTAAAAAAGGCGCATGGTCTTTTGGTTTACTGGCTCTTATTATGGGCTTGCCCACAGTATTTTTCTTTAAAGAGGGTGTTTTTGATGAATACGATTACTGGGCCGGTACCGTGAGCCTTGTGGTATTTGCTTTCCTTGAAACCGTATTGTTCTCCTGGATATTTGGTGTAAAACGCGGCTGGGAAGAAATTAATATGGGTGCCGATATTAAAGTGCCCGGTATATATAAATACATCATACTTATAGTAACGCCATTACTGCTGGGTTGGGTGCTTATTGCCAGCCTGCCCGATATGGCGGCTAAACTTGCTAATAACGATACCAACAATAAAGAATGGTTTGCCGATGCGTATTATGCCGAAGATATGGGCGGAAAAACGGCTGTGGTAGACTCTGTAGCGCCAAATTTTGTAAGGCTTGCTTTTGATAGTACAAAAGAGGTGTATAACAAAAAGAAAGATATGCTGGAAATGGTAAGCTTTAAAGATTATAAAACGTATAGTTTTAAGCCGGGCCAGTCAACAATAGTTAACGAGGGGCAAAATATTAATGCTAAAGATAAAATTGCCGAAGGTAAATTTACTAACCATGTTTTTTATAAAACCATAGGCAGGTTATTGCTTGTGGCACTATTTCTGTTTATTAGTTTTATGGTATACAGGGCTTATTTAAAACGTGTTAAAGAAGGAAGGGTACATTCATGAAAACAGAAGCAATAATAATAATGGCTACGGCGCAGGGCATAGTAATTGCCCTTACCGCATACTTTTTTTATAAAGTACTTACTATAAAACCAAAACCGGAACCCGATTCGTACTCTGAAAATGATGACGAAACCGAAAGGCAGGGTCAGGCTTAATTTAAGTCAGGAGTTTAAAGTTTTTTAAAACCAGAAACCTATACTAAACCAGGTATAGTGATGACCTGTTTGTGGCGACCAGCTGTGCTTAATTTCCAGCGGGCCTATTATGCTTTCCATACCATAGCCCACAGCATAACCTTTATATTGGGGTAATGAGAACAGTTTGCCCTCTTTATAGAGATTATTGCCTATGTTGGCATAATTGGCGGTTATATTAAAATGGTTTTTATGTATAAACTCATAATCAAAAGTAAGGTCGCCCTTAATGTAACTGTTGCCTGAAATACTTAAAAAGTCATACCCGAAAAAGTGCCTGAAGTTATTAGACATGTGATAGCCATATCCCCCAAGGATAAAATCAAACGTATTACCTTCTTTCTCACCAAGGGTAAACCCTGTTTCGCTGTGTACTTTTAATGTAAGGTTTTTTGCAATGGTTTTGGCCGTGCCGAGTTCTCCTTTTATAATAGAAAAGCGGTTAAATTCATTATTATAATCAGAAGAATAAAGGTATGCCTTAGCCTGACCGGAAAAATAATAGCCTTGTGTGGGGAAGTACTTATTATCATACGAGTCAAACTTTAAATAGCCGTATAGCGAAAAATAATTACTGTCATCAAAAATTGGGTTTATACCCTGTATCGTTTCCGATTTTATTTTAACATGCCTAAACTCTGCACCACCGCCAAGTAAAAACAATTGTTTAAATATGGTTTGCACATACAGCTGGTTGTTAAAATCGCTGTAATGCACATTAAAGGTGTCTACCCCCAGTACTTCACTTAAATCTTTACCCAGGGTATACTCTGAAGATATATTGCGGTTAAACTCATAAAAATGCGAATGAAGGCCGTAACTCACATAAAAACCATTATCAAAATAATAGTCAAAGTTGTACCTGAAATTATCGCCCAGCATTACATCAAGAGAGGCTGCATCATTATGGCGTATAAAATTCTTTTGGGTAATGTTTACCAAAAGGGCGCTTTTAAAGAGCCCGTCATAATGCAAACCAAATTTAAGATAACGGTTAATGGGGTTTTCCTGTAGCGTCAGTTTTAAATCTTCCCCTTCTTTACCTTGTTCAAAACAATAGTGTATGCCTGTAAAATTTTCTGTTGCATTAAGGTTGCTTATGCCCAGGTTGAACTTTTCGTAACTTATTTTTGTGCCTGGCTTAAAGTTGAGCTTACCAATTACATAAGAGCGGGTATAATGCGTTACTCCTTCTATATGTATTTGCCCTATAGTAATACTATCCTGCACCGGTATATGCGGTACCACAATAGGTTGGCCAACGCCTAGCGTTTTAAGTGTATCAATTATTTTTCTGGCTGCTTCTTCGCCCTTATCTATTATAGCGCCCCCGTCATTAAAAGATATTACACTAAAATCTGAGATATCCGGTTTTATATAAATATCGGTGGCTTTGCGCTTACCCTCCATTTTTTTAATCATCTGGTAATTGTTTATCTGTACCAGTATACCCGTGGCGCCTTTAATCTGGTCACGTGTTTTAAGGGGATCCTGTACGTCAACCCCAATAATAATGTCAGCCCCCATTTTTTTAACTTCTTCTATGGGGTAATTATTGGTAACACCGCCATCTATAAGCAGGCGGCCATCTATTTCTACAGGGCTGTATAACGACGGAAACGCCCCGCTTGCCAGTATGGCATCGGGCAAAACACCATTGCGTAGCACTACCTCTTCACCAGTTTCTACATCTGTAGCAATACACACAAAGGGTATGGGCAGGTTGTTAAAATCTCTTATGTGGCGTACGCGGTCTGTAAGGCGGTTAACGGTAGTATAATTATATAATCCTTTTGAGAGGGCTGTGGGTATGCCTATCCTGAACCCTTTAAAGGGCAGGGTAAGGGCATATATTTCATCATTTCTTTTTTCAAAGAAACTCTGGGAGCCGCGGGGAGTGTAATCCTGCAGCATAGCATCAGAATCAAGGCCTTTAAAAATAGAATCGAGTTCTTTGGCAGAGTATCCCGAGGCATACAACCCGCCCACAATAGCGCCCATACTGGTGCCGCCAATATATGATATTTCTACACCGGCCTCTTCCAATACTTTTAAAACACCAATATGTGCTAAGCCTTTTGCGCCACCTCCGCTAAGTACTACACCAATTTTTGGCTTGTGGTTTGGCTGCTCTTCCTGCCCGGAGATGGTTCCGGTTAGTAAAACACTAATTATAAGGAAGAGCAGTTTTTTCATTGTTGTTTATTGGTTTGGTAAAATTCAGTAATCTTTCTGGCTTTGGCTGGGCCTACCACTTTGGCTATATCTTCTTCGGGTGCTGCCGAAAGACGTTTAACCGATTTAAATTGCTTTAAAAGTGTTACCATGGTTTTTTCCCCTATACCGGGTATACCCTCAATAGAGGTTTTTAACGCCCCTTTGCTGCGCTTATCCCTGTGGTGGGTAATACCAAAACGGTGGGCTTCATTACGAAGGTGCTGTATAATTTTTAGCGTTTCGCTTTTTTTATCAAGGTATAAAGGTATTGAATCTCCCGGGTAAAAAATTTCTTCAAGGCGTTTTGCTATACCTAAAATAGTAATCTTGCCCCTTAGCCCTAATTGCTCCAGGCTTTTTAATGCCGAACTGAGCTGGCCTTTGCCCCCGTCTATAATAATAAGCTGGGGTAGTGGCTGATGCTCATCTAATAGGCGCTTATAGCGGCGGTATACCACCTCCTCCATACTGGCAAAATCATTTGGCCCCTCTACCGTTTTTATATTAAAATGGCGGTAATCTTTTTTGCTGGGCTTACCGTCTTTAAACACAACACAGGCGCTAACCGGGTTAGTACCCTGAATGTTGCTGTTATCAAAACATTCAATATGGTGGGGCTCCTCGGGCAGGCGCAGGTCTTTTTTCATTTGTGCCATAATACGTTTGGTATGCCGTTCGGGATCAACAATTTTAATTTGTTTTAGCTGGTCCATACGGTAAAAGCGTGCATTACGTTCACTTAGGTCCAGTATCTGTTTTTTGTCGCCCAGCTTGGGTACGGTTACTTTTACATCATCACCCAGGCTAACAGGAAATGGTACCAGAACTTCACGGCTTTTAAGGCTAAAACGTTCACGCAGTTCTACCACGGCAATTTCTAACAGCTCCTCATCCGGCTCATCCAGTTTCTTTTTTATCTCCATGGTATGAGACCGTACTATGGCGCCGTGCGATACCTGTATAAAATTAATATATGCCATGCTTTCATCGCTGATGATTGAAAACACATCAAGGTTATTTATGCGCGGGTTAAACACGGTAGAGCGTGACTGGTAGTTTTCCAGTATATCAATTTTATCTTTTATACGCTGGGCTTCTTCAAAACGCATTTCGGTAGCCAGGTCCTGCATCAGTTTTTTAAAATCACGCAGACTGTCTTTAAAATTTCCTTTTAAAATTTCGCGTATGGCATCAACATGCTGTTGATAAACCTGCAGGGGTTCATGTCCTTCGCAGGGGCCTTTGCAATTGCCCAGGTGATATTCAAGGCATACTTTATATTTACCCGATTTTATATTGGCAGGAGTAAGGTCATAATTACAGGTGCGCAACGGATAGAGTTCTTTTATCAGATCCATAAGCGTATGTACGGTACGGAAACTGGTATAGGGGCCAAAGTATTCTGAGCCGTCTTTAACCACATTACGGGTTGGAAAAACACGTGAAAAGGGTTCGTTTTTAATGCATATCCACGGGTATGTTTTATCATCCTTAAGCATTACATTGTACCGTGGCTGTAATTTTTTTATAAGGTTATTTTCCAAAAGCAGGGCTTCACTTTCGGTAGGTACAACAATGTGCTTTATGGCGGCAATTTTACGTACCATAATGCGTGTACGCCCGTTACCGTGCACCTTATTAAAATAAGACATTACCCTCTTTTTCAGGTTTTTGGCCTTGCCAACATACAGGAGCTTGTTGTCTTTATCAAAATATTGGTAAACGCCCGGGCTGTCGGGCAGGGTTTGTATTTGTAATTCCAGCGGCGTTTGCATACAACAAAGTTAGTAACAAATGTGCAATTATTAAACGCGGCAATGTGGGTATTGTTATGCCTTTACCACCAAAATATAGTACTTTTATACAATGCGGAAGGAAAACATATTTTAACAGCACCCTTTATAGCCGGTGGCGCGGGTGTGGTTAAGGCTTGTAAGTAAATATGGTTTTTCTGCAATTAAAGTTATTGATTTAAGTATTTAGCCTATGGCCCACAAAGAGATTAAAATTTTTGGTGAAATAGTATTGCCGGGACAGAGTAAAACCATAAACATGGAAATTGCACGGCTGCATACTATGAGTAAGCTTAAAGTACCCATTATTATAGAACGCGCTAAAAAAGAAGGCCCTGTGGTATTGTTTACAGCCGCCCTGCACGGCGACGAGATAAATGGCACCGAGATTGTGCGCCAGATTATTGTTAGGAAGATAAATAAACCCAAGCGGGGCACTATTATCTGCATACCGGTTATAAACATATTTGGGTTTGTAAACCGCAGCAGGGAGTTTCCTGACGGGCGCGACCTTAACCGGGTGTTTCCCGGTAGCCCGCGCGGCTCACTGGCAGCCCGCTTTGCCTGGCACCTGCTTAAAGAGGTGTTGCCCAATGTTGATTATTGTATTGACTACCATGCAGGGGGCGCAAGCCGCTTTAATGCTCCGCAAATACGTATTGTGCCCAACAACCCAGACCTGAAACATCTTGCCGATATTTTTAATGCCCCGTTTACGCTATATTCTAAAAACATTGCAGGTTCTTTTAGGAGCGCCTGCGGCAGGATGGGAGTTAAAATATTACTTTTCGAAGGGGGAAAATCGTTAGATATAAATAATGATGTAACACAGGAAGCCGTGCGTGGCACCAAGCGTTTTTTAAACTACCTGGATATGCTTAACCCTAAAAAGAAGGTAAAGGAAGCTCCGGCGCCATCTGTATACATTGAGCGGTCTGACTGGGTTAGAGCCACATATTCCGGATTATTTCAAAACACTACTCCGGTAGGCAAACTGGTAGAAAAAGGCGAGGTTATTGCCTGTATTACCGATCCGTTTGGTAAATTTGAGCACGATGTAAAAGCCCCGCATACCGGTTATATTATTAATAGTAATGATGCCCCTATTGTGTACCAGGGCGATGCTATTTTTCATATTTCTAAAAAACTTATGATTCCAGTAGCATTTGCCGATGAAGAAGAAAATACCCATGACCAAAAAAGAACTTCGCCAGAGGTATAAAAACCTGCGGCAGCAATTGAGTACAACACAAATTGAGGATAAAAGTCTTGATATTGCCAACAGGCTGTTACAGCTTGATATTTGGGATAAGCCCATATATTATCACCTGTTTCTAACTATGGAGGAGCAAAAAGAAGTACATACCGATTTTATACTTAATATACTGGCCGGTAAAGATAAAGAAGTGGTAGTTTCACGCTCTGATTTTGAAAGCTGCCGTATGGTGCACTACCTGTTAACAGATAATACTAAGCTTATTAAGAGCGCTTATGGCATTCCTGAGCCGATTGATGGCATTGAAGTGCCTTCCGGTAAAATTGATGTGGTGTTTGTGCCCCTGCTTGCTTTTGATGATAACGGGCAACGCGTGGGGTATGGCAAGGGTTTTTATGACCGTTTTCTGGCAGAATGCAAACCTGGTGTTATAAAAATAGGCTTGTCTTTTTTTGAAGTATTTGAGGGTAAAATACCCCATGATAAAACCGATATACCGCTGGACTATTGTATAACACCACACAAAACATACACGTTTTGAGGATACAATTTACTGTAAACTGAAAACCGTTAACTGTAAACTAAACTGTTAACTCTTTGCAAATGCTTTTTTATTAAATACTATTAATATGCCCACGCCTATAGAAATTGCAGTATCGGCAATATTAAAAATAGCATTAAAGAAAGAAAACTGCTGCCCACCTACAAAAGGCACCCAGCTCGGCCATGTGGCATCAGTAATAATTGGAAAATAAAGCATATCTACAACCCGGCCCTGAAACCATTTGCCATAGGGGTTTTCTGCAAAAAGTGTTGCGGTTTGCGCTCCCTGATAATGTACAGGGCCGCTTTCGTTAAAAATTACGCCATAAAAAACAGAGTCTATAATATTGCCAAATGCGCCCGACATAATAAGCGCTATTGCTACAATAAGATAGGGGGAAAGGTGTTTTTTTACCGAATCGTGCAGCCACCAGCCAATAGCGCCCACAGCCAGTATCCTGAAAAGTGTAAGGGTAAGTTTACCCCCCAGCCAGGCCGGTAGCTCTGCGCCCCATGCCATACCTTCATTCTCTATAAAGTAGATTTTAAACCAACTTAATACTTCAACCTTTTCGTTAAGCAGAAAATGTGTTTTTATGTATATTTTAGAAAGCTGGTCTATAATCAGCACAAGAATTACAATAAGATAGGCTTTTCTTAAAGACATTTTTAAAATTTTACCCGCAAAAATAGCTTAATTTCTTAAAATATATCAGGCTAAGGCTGCCAAATATATAATAAATAAAAATTTGGGCCGTGGTTTTCATTTATAAAAAAAAGCAGGCAATAAGCCTGCTACAAGTTATAGCACTAATAACCTGGTATTATGGTAGTATATAAGGCCCCTTAAAAAGAGGTGTCCAAATATTATCGCTGCATGTTTTTAGCCTCAATGCTCATTGTAGCATGGGGTACCAGCTTAAGCCTGTCTTTATTAATAAGCTTACCGGTTACTTTGCAAATGCCATAGGTTTTGTTTTCAATCCTTATAAGGGCATTTTTTAAATCGCGTATAAACTTTTCCTGGCGGATGGCAAGTTGCGAGTTGGCTTCTTTAGACATGGTTTCGCTGCCTTCTTCAAAAGCTTTAAACGTTGGCGACGTATCATCGGTGCCATTGTTAAGGTCATTCATGTAAGCACTCCTGATAAGATCTAAATCAGCTTTTGCTTTTTCAATTTTTTTTGTGATCAATTCTTTAAATTCCATAAGGTCTGCATCAGAATACCTTATTTGTTGCTCATCTACCATTTTTCAATCTATTTTGAGATTAATACTAAAGTTTTTATACCATCAAATTCAATTTCGGTTCCATTATCAATCGCTTCATTAAATATAAGATCATCAGTAAGGGTTTCAGACTTTATATACTCTTCGTTTGCCTCTACCGCTGATTTAAGTATGCCGTTGTCCTGCAGGTAAATAGTTATCCTGTCAGTAACTTCAAAACCGCTGTCTTTCCTCATATTTTGTATACGGTTCACCAGTTCGCGGGCAATGCCTTCTTTTCTAAGATCATCTGTTATGGTTATATCCAGCGCTACGGTTAATGCCCCTGCATTTGCTACCAGCCAGCCCGGTATATCCTGCGAAGAAATCTCTACTTCTTCCGATGTCAAATTAATATTTTTTCCTGAAATAACAATATCTATACCGCCTTTGGCTTCTATTTCGGTTATCTGTTCTTGTGAGAATTTTTGTATCTCTTTAGAAACCAGCCCCATATCTTTTCCAAAACGTGGCCCTAAGGCTTTAAAATTAGGTTTTATCTGCTTTACTAATACGCCCGAAGCATCGTCTAAAAGCGCTATTTCCTTTACATTTACCTCAGCTTTAATCAGTTCTGCAACGGCTTCAATCTCTGTTTTTAATTTATCGTCAAGTACCGGAATCATTACTTTTTGCAGGGGTTGGCGTACTTTTATGCTCTCCTTTTTTCGTAATGAAAGTACCAGCGATGATATTGTTTGCGCCTTTTGCATCCTGCTCTCCAGCGATTTATTAACAAAGTTTTCAGCATATTCTGGAAACCGCGCCAAATGTACGCTCCCATGTGCTTCTTTTTGTGAAGCCTGTGTTAAATCTTTATAAAGCCTGTCCATAAAAAACGGCGCTATAGGTGCACTTATTCTGGCCACTGCCTCTAAGCAGGTATATAGTGTTTGGTAGGCGGCTATTTTATCCGGGGCATATTCGCCTTTCCAAAAACGGCGGCGACACAGGCGCACATACCAGTTACTCAGGTTTTCCTGTACAAAATCGCTTATAGCCCGGGCTGCTTTTGTAGGCTCATAATCGGCATAAAAACTGTCAACATCTTTTATAAGCGTGTTCAGCTCACTCAATATCCAGCGGTCTATCTCTGGCCTTTCGTTTAGCGGCACCTCCTCTTCGGCATAGGTAAACCCATCAATATTAGCGTATAACGCAAAGAATGAATAGGTATTATATAACGTACCAAAGAATTTGCGCCTCACCTCTGCCACGCCCTCTATATCAAACTTAAGGTTATCCCAGGGGTTGGCATTGCTTATCATGTACCAACGGGTAGCATCGGGGCCGTATTCGGCAAGGGTAGTAAACGGATCTACCGCATTACCGAGGCGCTTACTCATTTTATGCCCGTTTTTATCGAGTACTAAACCGTTGCTCACCACGTTTTTATAGGCTACCTCCCCAAAAACAAGGGTAGCAATGGCGTGTAGAGTATAGAACCAGCCACGGGTCTGGTCTACCCCCTCAGCAATAAAATCTGCCGGGAATGCCTCATGGTTGTCTATGAGTTCTTTGTTTTCAAACGGATAGTGCCATTGTGCATACGGCATAGAGCCGCTGTCAAACCACACATCTATTAGGTCGGCTTCGCGTTGCATTGGTTTGCCCGATGGCGAAACCAGCGTTATTGCATCCACTACATTTTTATGCAGGTCTATTTTAGCATAGTTTTCCTCACTCATGTTGCCCGGCTCAAAACCTTTAAAAGGATTCTCTGCCATAAAACCTGCGGCTATTGCCTTTTCTGTTTCATTGTACAGCTCTTCGGCAGAGCCTATAATCATTTCTTCGGTTTTGTCTTCCGTGCGCCATATAGGCAGCGGGATGCCCCAGTAGCGCGAGCGGCTAAGGTTCCAGTCGTTAGCATTTTTAAGCCAGTTGCCAAAACGCCCTTCCCCTGTAGCCTTTGGCTTCCAGTTGATGGTTTCGTTAAGGTCAAACATCTTTTCCTTAACATCAGTTACCTTTATAAACCAGCTATCCAAGGGGTAATATAAAAGCGGCTCATCAGTACGCCAGCTATGTGGGTAGCTGTGTACATATTTTTCTACTTTAAAGGCTTTGTTATTCTCCTTAAGATAGATGCTTATCTCAACGTCAGCCGACTTCTGTGGTGCTTCGTCTTTATCGTAATATTCGTTTTTAACGTATTTACCGGCAAGCTCCAGTGCATTTCCGGCAGGGTTGTCAAGGTGTGCCAAATGCTCCGTAAATTTACCCTGTAGGTCTACCAGTGGTACCGGGTTGCCGTTGGCATCCAGCACCAGCATCGGCGGTACTTCGGGTGTGGCCTCTTTAGCTACCTTGGCATCATCGGCACCAAAAGTAGGCGCGGTATGTACTATACCCGTACCGTCTTCGGTAGTAACAAAATCGCCGGCAATTACCCTAAAGGCATTTTCCGGATTTTGGTACGGCTGTACAAACGGCAATAGCTGCTCATAGCGTATGCCAACAAGGTCAGACCCTTTGGCCTCGGCTAAAATTTTATAGGGTATTTTTTTGTCTGCTTCGGTGTAGTTTGTAAAATCTGCATCCTCAGCGCTTTCAAAGTATTTACCACTAAACTGCTTACCTACCAGGTTTTTTGCCAGCACTACATTTATTGGCTCAAATGTATACTGGTTAAAAGTTTTTACCAGTACATAGTCAATTTTTGGCCCAACAGTTAAAGCCGTGTTGCTTGGCAGTGTCCACGGGGTTGTAGTCCATGCCATAAAATCTACTTCGCCAAAGCCTTTAAATACCTCTGGCAGTGTGTCAGCTATGGTTTTAAACTGCGCTACTATGGTAGTATCGGTAACATCGCGGTAGGCACCCGGCTGGTTTACCTCGTGGCTGCTTAGCCCAGTACCCGCTTTTGGTGAATAGGGCTGTATGGTGTAGCCTTTGTATATAAGGCCTTTGTCATAAATCTGTTTCAGCAGCCACCAAACCGTTTCCATGTATTTTGGTTTGTAGGTAATGTATGGGTCATCCATATCTACCCAATAGCCCATTTTTTCGGTTAGGTCGTTCCATACATCCGTATAACGCATCACTGTGCGCTTACAGGCCTCGTTATATTCTTCTACCGAAATTTTAGTGCCTATATCTTCTTTGGTGATGCCCAGTTCTTTCTCGGTACCCAGTTCTACCGGCAGGCCGTGGGTATCCCATCCGGCTTTACGCTTTACCTGAAAGCCTTTTTGGGTTTGGTATCGGCAAAAAATATCTTTAATGGCACGGGCCATAACGTGGTGAATGCCCGGCAGGCCGTTTGCACTTGGCGGGCCTTCATAAAATACATATTGTGGTTTCCCCTGGCGGGTAGTAACGCTTTTTTCAAAAATATTTTCCTTCTTCCAGAAATCAAGTACCTCTTCTGCTACCTTTGGCAGGTCAAGGCCCTTATATTCAGTAAACTTCATACTCATTATAGCTGTGTAACTTGCGTTAAAAAAATCAATTTGCGAATGTAAGGATTTTTTTTAAGCGATGGGAGAAACGATAATATATCCGGGAAAATTAATGATATTTTTACTTCCTGCTCTGTTCCTGCCTTTATTTAAATCACACAAATAATAATTTGCTAATAAAAAATAAATTGTTTATTAGCAATTTAAATCTATATTAGCGGTTAAATTCAAAAACCAATTATATGAAAAAAATGTACTTATTAGCGTTACTTATATTTATTCCTCTAACTAATAATGCGCAGGAAAGAGTAAATGCCACCGTGCCAACAATCAATCCTGTATCTAAAGGGAAAATCACAGAAGCAACAGGATGGCTTCAAAATGATGATGGGGAGTGGCTGTCCCGTAAAAACAGAATTCCTTGGAATTTATCTGGAGAAGACAAAACCCTTATGGATTATCAGTATTATGCTTTAGGTGAAAACAGAGAAAACTTCACCTATATGGGTTTGTATGATGTAACAATAAATGATTCTACTTATACCATCCTTATAAAAAAAGGCAAGGAGGGTTATTATAAATATGAATCATTACAAGAAGGATGGACACCACAAGATATTATTACATACTATGTTTTTGACAATAATGAGCTTGAAAAACTTAAAAATTTGGAGTCTGATAAAAATCATGAGATAAAAATTAAAACTCTGTATAGCAACAGAATAAATTATTTAACTCCTAGCTCATCTTTAGATTTAAAAGCTGTTGCTAAGGATTTATATAAATTTATGAAGGAAGGAGACCGGTATTTTATGAAAGAGTTGGTTATATATTACAAACAATATAAAGATAAATTAAGGTTTGTAATACAATCAGAGGAGGATATTGATTTTCTTAAACCTGATTTAAATAAAATGTACTATGAAACCACCAAAGCGAATTTTGATAAATTTATCAAGCTGTAATATATAATTAGAGTTTATGTATTAAGGAGAGGCTATAATCTCTCCTTTTTTGTTGTGGGGCAGGGTAAACACACATAAAAAACTTGCTGATTTTCGTTACCTTGCAGCATCCAAACCTATTATAAAACTGAAATGAAAAAACTTTTTGCTCTACTTGCATTATTTACCATAACACTAACCAACGCACAGGACTTTAAAACCCTCACCTATTTTGTAAACGACAGCACTAAGCTGGAGCTGGACTTATTTTTGCCTAAAACCAAAAGTGCCGAGAACCTACCATTGCTTATTCATGTACACGGCGGCGGCTTTGCTGGGGGGCAGCGCCAGGACGGTTATACCGTGTGCCGCGAGGCTGCTAAAAACGGTTATGCCGCGGCTACTATTAGTTATACGCTGTATATGAAAGGTAAAAAATTTAGTTGCGACGGCATACTTACCGAAAAAGTAAAAGCGTTTCGTATTGCGGCCAACCAGCTATGGCAGGCCACGCTGTTCTTCATTAAAAATAGTGAAAAGTATAATATAGATACTGATAAGATATTTATTTCGGGTAGTTCGGCCGGGGCAGAAACGGTATTGCATGCGGCTTTTTGGGACCGCGACCTGATGGCGCTTTACCACGAAAAACTGTCGAACGATTTTAAATATGCGGGTATGATTTCAGGCTCGGGTGCCATTATGGATATTAACCTTATTACTGAAAAGAACCTGATACCGGTAATGTTTTTTCATGGTAGTTGCGACCCTACTGTGCCTTACGGTACCGCAGCCCACCACCTGTGCCCTACCGATAGCAGTGGCTGGCTGATGCTCTTCGGTTCATATTCCATCTACAATAAAATTATTGAGCTAAACGGCAATACCCAACTTTTTACCTATTGTAACGGTGGGCACGAGTACAGTGCCGAGTTGTTTATACAACCGGAAGAAACCGTGAAATTTATTAGCCAGGTATTAGCAGGCGAAAAAATGCAGGCACATACTATAATCAGTACCGGTAAAACCTGTAAACGCAATACGTATAGTTTTTGCGATTAGTTATAAAATATATATTGATAATCAATAAATTAACAGTCTCAATGTTAAGTTTTTACTGAGAATGAAAGACTTAACATTGAAATTGTATTTTTTCATTTCCTGTAAGTTAATTTTGTGTAAAATTATAGTTAATTAATTTACATTAGTCAATATGAACAGGGAAGACTTAAGGCCGGTAGCATTTACCGTTACAGAGAAAGTAAAAAAAGGTAAAAAAACAGCAACCAAAACCAAAACAAAATCAGGCTATTTTCACCTTTGGGGTTCCGTGGTAGACAAAAAAGGGAAAGAAGAATTTTATGCCCTTGTAGAAGATGCAAAAACAGGTAAACTTTTAGAGGTAAGCTTTAAAGACATCCGCTTTGTAAATGAAATAACCGAGGAGATATTTATTGAAGCTTTTGAGGGAGAAGTAAATGAAACCGAAGCTACACCTGAAACTACCGAGGCCAACGCGGAACAAGTTCCTGCCGAAACGGCATCGGAGGTAACACCGGAAACGGTTGCCGAAGCCCCGGCTGTTGAAGGAAAACCAAAACCGGCAAGAAAAGCACGTCCTGCAAAAAAATAAGTTATACGTTACGTTTTATTCTTTAAGAGGCCGCCTGATTTCAGGTGGCCTTTTTGCGTTAAAATTCAAATTTAAGCTGCACCGCTACCGCTTTTTGTTCCCCTTGTTTTACCTCGGTATTCAGGTTAGAGAGCGATATACCTAACAGCCTTACCGATTCTTTTGGCTTTTCCTGAAAAAGCAATTCTTTTACCGTATCCAGTATCAGGCTTTTATCAGATATAAAATAGGGCAGGGTTTTACTGCGCGTTTGCTGGATAAAGTCAGAATATTTTATTTTAAGGGTTACTGTTTTGCCGGAAATGTTTTTCTTTTTAATCCTGCGTTCCAGCTCATTGGCAATGTCTTCCAGTTTTTCGAGCATAAATACCTCTGATACCAGGTTCTCAAAAAACGTATGTTCTGTCCCTACCGATTTGGCTATGCGGTGCGGTTTTACTTCGCTGTTGTGTATACCGCGTACAACATTATAATAATAGCTACCCGATTTTCCAAAATGTTCCGTAAGGTATGCCTCGGTTTTTTCTTTCAGGTCTTTACCGGTAAAAATGCCCAACTGGTACATTTTTTCGGTAGTTACCTTGCCTACACCATAAAATTTGCCAATGGGCAGCTCCTCTAAAAACGGCAATACTTCTTCGGGGTTTACGGTTTTCTGGCCGTTGGGTTTATTATAATCGCTGGCTACTTTGGCAATAAATTTATTTATTGAAATCCCTGCAGAAGCCGTTAAGCCCGTTTCTTCTAAAATACGCCGGCGAATCTCAGTAGCAATAAGTGTAGCGCTGGGGTTGCCTTTTTTGTTTTTAGTTACATCAAGGTAGGCTTCATCAAGAGAGAGGGGTTCTACAAGGTCGGTATATTCAAAAAATATGCTGCGTATTTTTTTTGATATTTCGGTATAACGTTCAAAGCGTGGTTTTACAAAAATAAGGTGTGGGCAGCGTTTTTTTGCCAAAAAACCGCTCATGGCACTGCGCACACCAAATTTACGGGCTTCGTAACTGGCGGCAGATACCACACCACGGCTGGAGCCACCTCCTACAGCTAAGGCTTTACCGCGCAACTCCGGGTTATCCAGTTGCTCTACAGAGGCATAAAAAGCATCCATGTCTACATGTATGATTTTGCGCTGCGTGCTTTCCATACCGTAAAATTAGCGTATTTGCCTAAAAACTCCAGCTTATTTTTTTAAGTCGGTATCAGGTGTCTCCGGCGCGGGGGCAGCGGGTGGGTTATTGGCGGTTTTGCGGAAATTGGGAAAGAAAAATGCCGACGGTTTTTCTTTAAAATACTTCCATATTGCGCGGGTTATAGGACCTAATTCGTAAAAAGGGATATTGCGCGAGCGGAAGGCCAGCCCCATAGAAAGCCCGAAACTTACTAAAAAGTTTACCAGGCCTATTATTACAATACCCACTATGCCCCAGGCCAGCATAGCCGGGGCAACATTAAAATTGGCGCCATAAAGCCCCAGTGCCAGGTTGCCGCTTGCAAAGGTAATGTGGCGTATATCTATATCAAGGCCCAGAAATATACCAATAGAAGCGGTGCTGCCCATAAATACACCAAACCAAAAGTTAGATATAATACCCGCCCATTTTTTTTCATATAATTTTGAGAGTTGCTGTGCCCTTATACGCCCAAAGCTTTTTTTAATAAGCGGGTGCTCCTGTATGCGGTAATATACATGCCGGTATTTATCCCGGTTGGCTACCGTGCCTGCTATAATACCCGATAGAAAAAGGAATACCCCTGCTATGGCGGCATGAAAAATGGCAAGGCTGTGCACAGGGCTAAGGTCTTCTATAAGATGGTACCATTTGGTAAGCGCCAGGTTATAATCGAAAATTAAGTCTATAGCCCATATACCCAATAATGCTACCGGAAATGCCACGAGTACATTACCTACAAAAGCAATGAACTGCGAACGGAAAACCCGCGCAAAAAATTCGGCAAAAGCATGGTGTTTTTCATCTACGTTTACCGCGGTGTTTTTCCGGTCAGACTCCAGGGCGCGCACCAGTGCACTGGCTGTCATGGCGGGCTGCTTGGTAGCCAGGGTAAAGCCCAAAACATAAATCATGATGAAACTTAGCGAATAGTTAAGGCTGTAAAAAAAGGCATGGCCAAAAGCGCTGGTATCCATCATAGAAAGAAACACCTTAATAATACAGGCCAGCCCTACTATAATACCACCGCCGGCCGATGCCCAAAACATTTTAAAATAGCCTGTACGGTCTCGGGTAATATAATTTTCGCCTGTATTGGCTGTATGTTGAGTTATTTCGTATGAAAGAAGCTGGGTACTTTCATTTATAAGGTTTCGCACATTGTTTTTAGCACAGTTATACGCTATAAGGTTTTTAGCAAGGGTAATAGAGTCACTTTTAGCCTCTTCGGGTTTTTCAATAACCAAAAGGGGTAGTAATGTGCCTAAACGCTCTAATTGCTGCCTTATGCGCAGCAGGTTTTGGTTTACCCGTAACGAAATACCAAATTTTTCGCTGTTTTTAAAGGCTACCCGCACATATTCGGTACATTGCTTATGCAATACCATAATTTGCCGGTATCCTATATCATCGGGCAATACATAATTGCGTTTTTCTTCCAGCAGCTTTTCGGTAATTTGCCCAAACTCTTTTTGTATGGCTAAAAAAGGGCTTTCCAGGTTTTCATATTCCGGCACCATTTCAATAACATCAGTTTCCAGCGCGCGCCCTGCAATACGGTGTATCAGCACCTCCATTGCAAAAAGCAGTTCTGCCAGGGGGCTTTTAGGCTCGCTGGATATGTATACTGACCGGAAACGCAGCAGGCTGTAAAGTTCTTCCAGCTGCTCCATAGGTATTTTATTTACCCATATAGGATCTGTTTTTACAAAAAACACCTGGTTTAATATGTATTCTAAGGTGTCTTTCTTGGGCTGGTCGGGTATTAGTTTGGCAAATAACCGCTTTCGTACTTCAAAGAAAAAGTCGGTATCGGTTAATATATCGGCGTCAGTAATTATTTTACTGAATTTTTTATTCTTTAGTATATTCTTAAGGTAAAGAGAAAAACCCATACTGTACCGCTCATTTGTTTTTAGCAAATTCAATAAATCGCTAATATCAACCATTTCGGGCAGTACCGGATATTTTGGACGGATAAGGTCAATCAAATCGGCAAGCATATCTACTTCATCTGCCTTGTATTCCCACAAGTTATTTTCTTCAAAGTTTAATCTGAAAAAATTTTCAAGGGTTTGTTTTCCTTTCCGTTTGGTAAATTTCATGGGGCTGTGGGAAATTTGAAGTGTAAAAATACAAATCAATACCATACGGCAACAGCATTGCGTTAAAATTTAGTACGGTGTTAAAAACGCGTTAAACAAAGAAAACGCTTATAATGCAATAACTTAAATTGATGTTTGCCATATTGCTACTCTCATAGTTATACATTATCTTTGCGCCTTCAAATTAATACCTGTTTATGAACAAATTACTGATTGTAGGAACCGTAGCTTTTGATGCCATAGAAACACCTTTTGGCAAAACAGATAAAATACTGGGCGGCGCCGGTACTTATATAGGCCTGTCGGCTTCATTCTTTAAATTACAATCGGCTATTGTATCGGTAGTTGGCGAAGATTTTCCACAAGAATATCTTGACCTTCTTTCTGACAGGGGAATTGACATCAGCGGGCTTGAAGTAGTTAAAGGCGGCAAAACTTTTTTTTGGAGCGGCCGCTACCATAACGACCTTAACAGCCGCGATACATTAGACACACAATTAAATGTACTGGCCGACTTTAACCCGGTTGTGCCGGAAAATTTTAAAGATGCCGATGTGGTGATGCTGGGTAACCTGCATCCGCTGATACAAACCAGTGTTTTAGACCAGCTAACGGCACAGCCTAAACTTGTGGTGCTGGATACTATGAATTTCTGGATGGACTGTGCGCTGGATGATTTATTACAGGTTATTAAGCGTGTAGATGTGATTACCGTTAATGATGAGGAGGCACGCCAGCTTACAGGAGAATACAGCCTGGTTAAGGCAGCTGCCCAAATACATGAAATGGGGCCGGAATATGTGGTAATTAAAAAAGGTGAACACGGAGCGTTATTGTTTCATGATAAAAAGGTGTTTTTTGCGCCTGCTTTGCCACTTGAAGAGGTTTTTGACCCTACGGGGGCCGGAGATACTTTTGCCGGGGGCTTTACAGGCTATATAACCCAAAGCGAAAACATATCGTTTAAAAACCTGAAGAATGCCATTATATACGGTTCTAACATGGCATCGTTTTGTGTAGAAGAATTTGGTACACAGCGTATGGAACGCCTGCAAAAAGAAGAGGTATTGCAACGCCTGCAACAGTTTAAGGCACTCACCCAATTTGATATTTCGCTGGGAGATGATAATGAAGATGAAGAATAAAAATTCAGGCCTCATTACGGGGCTTTTTTTAATATATAACAACAACACAACACTATGAGCGACGCTTTAAAACACGAGTGCGGTATAGCACTACTGCGACTGTTAAAGCCACTGGAATACTATAAAGAAAAATACGGCACTGCTTTTTACGGTATACAAAAAATGTACCTGTTGATGGAAAAACAGCACAACCGCGGCCAGGATGGCGCCGGTTTTGCCAGTATTAAATTTGATGTAGACCCGGGGCAGCGTTATATTAGCCGTATACGCTCTAACCAGGCACAGCCCATACAGGACATTTTTACACAGATAAACGGCCGTATAAACGAAGAAATGGCGGCACACCCGGAGTATGCTAATAATGTGGCACTGCAAAAAGAGCAGCTGCCTTATTTAGGCGAAGTATTTTTGGGCCATGTGCGCTATGGTACTTTTGGTAAAAATAGTATAGAAAGTGTTCACCCCTTTTTAAGGCAAAATAACTGGATGCACCGTAACCTTATTGTAGCCGGTAACTTTAACCTTACCAACGTGCAGCAATTGTTTAGCAGCCTGGTAGAGTTGGGGCAGCACCCAAAAGAACTGGCTGATACAGTGACTGTAATGGAAAAAATAGGCCATTTTCTGGATGATGAGGTAACGGCTTTGTACAGAGACTGCAAAAATGAAGGATATAGTAAACGGGAGGCCTCGCCTGTAATAGCAGAAAGGCTTAACGTATCTAAAATACTAAAACGCGCTTCTAAACAATGGGATGGCGGCTATGCTATGGCTGGTATGTTTGGGCATGGCGATGCATTTGTTTTTCGCGACCCGGCAGGTATACGCCCGGCGTATTATTATGTTGATGACGAAATAGCGGTTGTGGCTTCGGAAAGGCCGGTGATACAAACCGTGTTTAATGTTGATTTTGACGATGTGCAGGAGCTTGACCCCGGGCATGCGATCATCATTAAAAAGAGTGGTGACATACAGGTTTCAGAAATTATACCTTCTGAAAGTAAAAAAGCGTGTTCTTTTGAAAGGATATATTTTTCGAGGGGTAGCGATGCCGAAATATACAAAGAGCGTAAAGAACTGGGCCGGCTGGTTTTGCCCGAGGTGCTTAAGGCCATTGATAACGATACTGATAACACTGTGTTTTCTTATATACCCAATACAGCTGAGACTTCGTTTTTCGGGATGGTAGAGGCGGCTCAGGATTTTTTGAATGACAGGAAAAATAATGAGATTTTAGAAAACAGACATACCCTTACCGAACAAACGCTTAAAGAATTGCTATCGGTTAAAATACGCACTGAGAAAATAGCGATAAAAGATGCCAAATTACGCACTTTTATTACTGAAGACAGCAGCCGGGATGATTTGGTAGCCCACGTATATGATGTTACTTATGGGGTTATTAAACCTGAAGATAACCTTGTTATTATAGACGACTCTATAGTAAGGGGTACTACCCTTAAAAAGAGTATTATTAAAATGATGGACCGCTTAAAGCCTAAGCGGATTGTTGTAGTATCATCAGCGCCTCAAATACGCTACCCGGACTGTTACGGTATAGACATGGCACGCCTTGAAGGGCTCGTGGCTTTTAAAGCAGCCGTGGAGCTGCTTAAAGATCGTGGTATGGAAAGCGTGGTGACTGAAGTATATGAAAAATGTAAGAGCCAGGCACATTTACCCGATGGAAAGATTGTAAATTATGTAAAAGAAATTTATGCCCCGTTTACAGATAAAGAGGTTTCGGCCAAAATTGCCGAGCTACTAAGCTCTGATGATGTTGAGGCTGAAGTAAAGATTATTTACCAAACTGTGGATGACCTGCATAAGGCCTGCCCTAAAAATCTTGGTGACTGGTATTTTACCGGAGATTATCCTACACCGGGGGGGAACCGCGTGGTAAATAAAGCGTTTATTAATTTTTATGAGGGCAATGATGCAAGGGCTTATTAAGCTTTAATTTCTTAAAGAAACGTTAAAAACATGTTTTTGGTCGTGTTTTGCTGCTCTTTGTCTAAAATATTTGCCCTGTCTATAGTTTAGCGATACTTTTGACATCAAATAGCATTAGTAAAATTTAAATTTTACGATATTTTGGGGGCAAAAAAGGGAGAATCAGACCGATTCTCCCTTTTTTATTTTTATCAGGTATTTATTTAAATTATTAATAATAGTATTCATTTTTGTACTAATTTTTGTATTTCAGCTGAAATATATGCGTTTTATCTAAAATATTTGTAGCGTCTATAATTTGTCTATACTTTTGATATCAAATAGCATTAGTAAAATTTAAATTTTACGATATTTTGGGGGCAAAAAAGGGAAAATCTACCAGATTTTCCCTTTTTTATTTTAATACCATTATAGAATAGAGAAGATGAATAAAAATTAGCCAATTATCTATACAAACATTCTGTTCATCTATACTTAAGCATCTTTTAAACGTAAATATTTCCTGCACAAATAAAAATAATTGTAGATTTGTATCTAGCAGTTGTAAATTAATTTTTACAGTATTTTTAGGGGCACAAAAAGGGAAAACCATCGGTTTTCCCTTTTTACTTTAGTACAAACGGTAACTTTAAAATTCCATATGTTTACTAAAAGAAAGGGGCTGTCTCAAAAGTGAGTCAGCCCTATTTTTTTTAAACAAATAAGGGAGCCCGCGGGTTCCCTTTATTCTG
>NZ_JBELPZ010000014.1:0-89904 GCF_046000445.1 Flavobacterium rhizosphaerae
TGCAGAATAAAGGGAACCCGCGGGCTCCCTTATTTGTTTAAAAAAAATAGGGCTGACTCACTTTTGAGACAGCCCCTAATCAATCCATTAAGAATAAGCTTACTCTTTCAGCGATTTTACTTTTACCTTATCAATTTTTACACCGTCCATTTTAAGTACAGTTAGTTCATACAGGTTCCAGGCCAGTTTTTCACCTTGCTTAGGTATATAGCTCAGTTCTGTCATGATAAGCCCGCTTAGTGTGGTTACATCATACTCAGACATAAGCTCATCAAGGTCAAAATAGGCCAGAAAGTCATGTAGCGGATATTGCCCATCTACAATCCAGCTACCGTCTGCCTGTTGTGTAAGCTGGTACTCATCATCATAAAAATCAGATGCGCCGCCCACAAGTGCCTCCAGAATATCATTTAAGGTAATAATACCCTGAAACACGCCATACTCATCGGTAACAAAAGCATAATGCACTTTGGTTTGCTTAAAAATTTCCAGTGCTTTATAAGCTGAGGTGTGCTCTATAAGATATACCGGCTCGCTCATTATCTCCTTAAGGCGGAAATTTTCACGCTCGTAATTGGCAAAAATATCTTTCAGGTTTACTACGCCAACCACCTCATCAAGGCTGTTTTCCTCACATACGGGGTATACCGAGTGCAGTTCTTCCAGCATAATATCACGTACCTTTTCTTTATTGCTTTCGGCAGAAAGGTAGGAAACCGATTTACGGTGTGTCATTAGCGAGTTTACTTTCCTGTCGCCAATATTAAATACACGTTCCATAATATCATGCTCAATCTCCTGTACTTCGCCACCCTCGGTACCTTCTTTAATAATGGCCTTTATTTCTTCTTCCGTCACTTTGCCATCGGCTGTGGGGCGAATGTTAAACAGTTTCATTAAAAAATCAGTACTCACTGTTAACAGCCAGATAAACGGCGCGGTGATTATGGAAACAAACTTCATGGGCAATGCCACAAGTTTTGCAATAGTTTCAGGATAGGTAAGTCCAACCCTTTTGGGCAGCAATTCGCCCAAAACCAGCGAAAAGAAAGTAAGTATTACTACTACCACTCCTACCGAAAGGTTGGCGGCATAAGGTTTTAAAAATGCTATATTTTCTAAAAAAACACGAACATCATCCGTTACCTTATCTCCAGAATAAATACCGGTAAGTATACCAATAAGTGTTATGCCTATTTGTACCGTACTTAAAAATTTGTTGGGAGAGTTTGCCAGGTTCAATGCGGCCTGCGCGCTGGTGTTCCCCTTTTTTGCTGCCGTTTCCAAACGGCTTTTCCGTGCAGAGATCAATGCAATTTCCGACATGGAAAAAACACCGTTAAGTATAATAAGAAATAAAATTATGGCTATTTCCAAGTGGTGCTGTTTTAGTTAAACCTGTCTATTACCAGGCTCAACCTTTCGGTTATTTCGGCAACAGACCCTATACCGTCCACCTCATAAAACTTTTCCTGATGTTTATAAAAATCTATAAGGGGTGCGGTTTTTTCATTATATTCCTGGTAGCGGTTGCGTATCAGGTTTTCGTCCTGGTCATCGGCACGGCCGCTGGTTTTTCCACGTTCTAAAAGGCGTTGTACCAAAACCTCATCATCTGCTTCAAGGGCAATGGTAGCGGTTACTTCCCACCCTTTGCTTATCAAAAACCTGTCCAGCGCTTCGGCTTGTGGCACCGTACGCGGAAAACCGTCAAACAAAAAGCCTTTTGTGGTGCCTTCGTGCTTTTCTACTTCTTCCTGAAGCATTTTTATGGTAAGGCTGTCGGGTACCAAATCGCCTTTATCCATATAAAATTTTGCCTGTTTTCCAAGTTCGGTATCATTTTTCAGGTTATAGCGAAATACATCGCCGGTAGAAATATGCGTAAGGTTATATTTTCCTTTTAAAAACTCAGCCTGAGTGCCTTTGCCGGCTCCGGGCTTTCCAAAAAGTACAATGTTTAACATTTTATGAACTATTGTTATTTAATTTTTATGAGTGTAATTGATAAACTTCGGGCAGGTTGCGCCCAAGCCCGTCATAATCCAGGCCGTAGCCTACAATAAATTTATTAGGGATTTCAAAACCCGTATAATCTATAGATATGGTTTTAGTATACGCCTGTGGCTTAAAAAAAAGCGTGGCTATTTTTAGCTGCTTTACTTTTTGGGCTTCAAAAATATCCTTTAGTTTTTCTATGGTGTTGCCGGTATCTACAATATCTTCTACTATCACCACAGTACGGCCCTTAAGGCTTTGGTTTAGTCCCATAACCTGATTTACCGTACCGGTACTTGCGGTACCCTCGTAAGAAGACAGCCGTAAAAAGTTTACTTCACAAGGGGCAGTATAATATTTTAACAGGTCAGAAAAAAACATAAATGCCCCGTTAAGCACCCCTACAAAAACCGGAATTTCCCCATTAAGGTCATCCATAATAGTACCGGCTATGCGCTGTAAAACAACAGCTATATCCTGAGCGTTTATAAACGGAACAAAATGCTTATCATGAAGCTGTATCACCCTTTACTGTGTATTTATTTGTGCAAATATAGTAATTCAGCCATAGCCGTTTATAAACAGTAGTTTATTTTATACTTTTTTTGAGAATACCTTACCTTTACCTCTGTACAACTGTATACTTTATAAAAACCCTATACTTTCCGGCACCGTGTTAAAGTGCTTATAAAATTAAACACGTTGCCCGGCATTGCATGTTTAAATATGTAATTTTAAGTTATCCCAATAATTTAAAATTACTGACATACATGAAAACAGCATTTTATACAACAACCCTATGCGCTTTATTACTATTAACCTCTTGTAAGGATAAGGTATCTGAAGAGGAAAAACAGGAAGCCAACGCACAGGGCAGCACTACGGTGCAAACCGCAATAGGCAGCCTTACCCTGCCACCGCCTTACGAAACCAAATCGGTTACCAACAATAACAGTATGGCCGACTGGCCGGAAGGCACCACACCAAAAGCCCCCGCCAGTTTTACAGTTACCAAATTTGCGTCAGGGCTGGATAACCCACGCAACACCTATATTGCCCCTAACGGCGATATTTTTGTAGCCGAAAGTAATGACGGCGGCAAAAGTGCAGACCGTATTACTATGTTTAGGGATAAAGATGGCGACGGCACTTTTGAAACGCATAGTGTATTTAAAGAAGACCTTAAACAGCCTTACGGTATGCTGGTACTCAATAATTATTTTTATGTAGCCAATACTGATGGACTTTACCGTTATCCTTATAAAGCAGGCGATACAAAATTACAGGGCGATGGCGAAAAAATTGTTGACCTGCCTGCGGGCGGTTATAACCACCACTGGACACGTAACCTTATTGCTAATGCTGACGGCACAAAAATATATATCTCGGTAGGTTCTGCCAGTAATGTTGGCGAATATGGTATGGATGAAGAAAAACGCCGTGCCAACATACTTGAAATTAACCCTGACGGCAGCGAAGAGCGTATTTATGCCAACGGCCTGCGTAACCCGGTAGGCATGGCCTGGAATCCGGTTACAAAAGAACTTTGGACTGCTGTAAACGAACGTGACGAACTGGGCGATAATTTAGTACCCGATTATATTACCAGCGTTAAACAAGGTGCTTTTTACGGATGGCCTTACTCCTACTACGGGCAGATAGAAGATCCCCGCATGAAGGGCAAAGCACCCGATATGGTAAAAAAAGCTATAGTGCCCGATGTACCTGCCGGCTCGCATACTGCCTCGTTAGGGCTATGCTTTTATGATAAAGATGCCTTTCCGTCCCAATATAAAAATGGCGCTTTTGTTGGCCAGCACGGTTCATGGAACCGCAGTAAAATTTCGGGATATAAAGTAGTATTTGTCCCCTTTGAAAACGGAAAGCCCACCGGAGAGCCACAGGACTTTCTTACCGGTTTTATAGAAGATCCGGAAAAGCCTGAAGTATATGGCCGCCCGGTTGATGTAACCGTTATGAATGATGGTTCATTACTTGTTAATGACGATGCCGGGGGAATGCTATGGAAAGTATCTGCTAACAAGCAATAACATTTCTTACTATAATTATTTAAAATCCTGCTAAAATTACTACGCAGGATTTTTTTTACATTTAGCACCTATTATAACACACCATGAATAACAAAATTACCCTTATTTGCTTTTTCTTTACCTTTATTATTAGCTACGCACAACAAAAAACAATAACCGACAGCATTAACAAATATCCGCAAACAAATGCCAATCAGTTACAGGAACTCACCATTAGTACCTATCATATTAATGATAGCCTTTTAAACGCCCCCGCTTCAGTAAGTGTGTTAACCGCGAAAGATATTCAACGCAACAATACTGTAGATATTTCACCCATACTTAATACCCTGCCCGGGGTACTAATGCAAAGCGGGGCTATAAACACTAACCGCATTTCAATTAGGGGCATAGGGGCACGCACACCTTACGGCACAAACAAAATAAGAGCCTTTTATGGGAATATACCGCTAACTTCCGGAGATAGCGAAACTACTATAGAAGATATTGACCTGCAAATCATCAATAAAATTGAGGTAATAAAAGGGCCTCTTTCCAGCCTGTATGGCGCGGGGCTTGGCGGCGCTATACTCCTAGAGCCCAAACACGCCTCAATTCCCGGTAGTTCAGCCATGATAAACAGTACATTTGGTTCCTTTGGCCTGCTAAAAAACACCATACAATACGGGCTAACAACTAATTCGGGCAGCCTTAACCTCAGTTACCACAATCTGCAAAGCGACGGTTGGCGCGATAACAGCAAATACAACCGTGAAGGCATAACCCTGGCGGGCAATCTCTTTCGCAAAGAAAACAGTAGCCTTACTTATTTTGGTAACTACACGTATATGAAGGCATACATTCCCAGCTCTGTTGATAAGCAAACTTTTGATAACAGCCCAAAATCGGCAGCCTTTACATGGGGAGCCTCTAAAGGCTATGAACAGTACCATTCCTGGATGGGCGGGCTGGCATACAACTGGAAAGTAGCCGAATGGCTTACAAATGCTACTTCTGTATTTGTAAATGCAAAAGACAGTTATGAGCCGCGCCCCTTTGATATACTCACGCAAAACACTACCGCTTATGGCGCACGCACACAATTTACAGGCAACGTGAAGCTGGGCAACCGCAAAGCCGGTTTTATAGCAGGAATGGAATATTTTGCTGATGGTTTTGACGGCGGTAACTTTGCCAACCTGTATGAAGAAAACAACGGCAACGGCACCCTGGAAGGAGAAAGACTTACAGGTAGCGAACAACGCCGCCATTTTATAAATGCTTTTGCACAACTACGCCTGCCCTTATTACCAAAAACAGAATTACAGGCAGGAGTAAACTATAATAAAACGGCCTTTAACTTACAAAACACCTTCCCTGCTGAAAATACTTCAGACGAAGATTATAGTTATAACGGCATCTGGTCTCCTCAGGTATCATTATTATATAAACCCAGTCAACTCAAAACAATTTATGCCTCTGTAAGCCGCGGGTTTTCTTTGCCCGCCATAGAAGAAACACTTACACCGGCAGGCACCATAAATCCGGATATTAAGCCCGAAAACGGCTATAATTTTGAAGCAGGTGGAAAATTTTACCTGTTTAACCGCAGCCTGTATGCCGAAATTTCCTTGTACCGTATGGAAATAAAAGACCTGCTGGTGGCACAACGTGTGGGTAACGACCAATATGTTGGGGTAAATGCCGGAAAAACATTGCATCAGGGTATCGAGGCATCGGTTAAATACATAAAAAATATTGTCGAAGATTTTACCATACAACCCTATATAGCTGCTTCTATAGGTCATTATGAGTTTAAGGAATTTATAAATAACGGCACAGATTTTTCCGGGAATGAACTTACCGGGGTACCTAAAAATAAAATTAACGGGGGCATAACCCTTGGCCTGCCGTTAGGGTTTTACATAAGTGGCGATTATTACTTTACAGGCAAAATACCGCTTAATGATGCCAATTCACTTTATACCGATAGCTATAGTATACTAAATACTAAAGCCGGGTGGGCCTACAAGACAAATTTTGGCCTTAGCATGATGGTTTCGGCAGGTATAAATAACATGGCCAATACACATTATGCCAGCATGGTGCTGGTTAATGCTACAGGTTTTAACGGTGCATCTCCACGTTATTATTATCCGGGCATGCCGGTAAACTATTATAGTAATATCGGCCTCACCTATGTATTTTAAACCGGGCGATGATAAAATAGTGAAAAGGAGTAGTAAACAGGCGTTTATCTGCTATAAAAGGCTACATAAACCATAAAATGTAATAAAAATAACACACGCACAAACTAAAACGTTTTAGTGATTTTATAACACTCCCTAAAATTTACTAAACATTTAAAGGCGTAATCATCCTTTAAATGTTTTTTATTTATCAGAATACAGTTAAAAAAAAGAATTACATAAATATAACCCTACATTATTATGAATGCAATATTTTATATATATTTGAAATAGGAGAAATGATTTGCTGCAACCATAATTTAAGGGGTATAAAATTTTGGACAAATGCAGGCTTTTTTAAAAAGTTGTAATAGTTTTGAGCAAATCACAACAAACAATTTTCATCTGTGGGAGGCCCGTACTTTATGTGCGGGCTTTATTTTTATTCCAAATGCTCCTCATCAGTTTCAAAACCAAAATTTCTTAACTGTTTTGCGCTAAAAAAAGTTATTATAACTACTCCAAGGGTTAAACAGCCGCCGGTAACCACAGCCCTTACAGTACCCAGCCAGTGCGCCATAACACCGCTTTCAAAATCGCCCAGCTCGTTCGATGAGCTTACAAATATTGTATTTACCGATGCTACCCTGCCCCGCATATGGTCGGGCGTAACAAGTTGTAAAATAGTGCCCCGCACTACTACGCTTATGGCATCAAACATACCGCTAAGCAGCAGCATAAAAAAGGACAGCATAAAGTTTTTAGAAATACCAAATACAATAATAGAAATTGCAAAACCCGCAACCGCTAAAAATAATTTGCGCCCGGGATATGTTTTTAACGGTATAAAGGCCAGCAATACCATAGTGAGCAATGCACCAACACCTGGTGCCGAACGCAACAGGCCAAAGCCCACCTCATCAACATGCAATATCTCTTTTTGGTATACCGGCAATAATGCCACTGCACCACCAAAAAGAACAGAGAACATATCTAACAATTGCGCACCCAGCAAGGCAGGGGTTTTCAGCACAAAATGCACCCCCTGAAAAAGGCTTTGCAATATCGGCTCTTTATTCTCTTTTCTTATAATTGGTTTTGGCTTAATATTAAGTGCCGGTATAAGCAATACTACCATAATAACCACTACAGCCAGCATGCCGGTTATAACACCATCTATAGCAATCATTACACCGGCAGCAAGCGGCCCCAGCATTTTGCCCATTTCCATCATCATACTACTCCAGCTGGTTCCGTTAGCATAATGCTTACGCGGAAGCACCAGCCCGAATAAAGAGAATAAAGAGGGCCCCATAAATGAGCGTATCACCCCTCCTATAAATACAAAAAAATAAATAAGATATAAGGTAAAGTCTAATCCAAGGTGGTTAAATACCACAGGCGTAGTGAGCGCAAACAGCGCGCTCCCTAAAAAAATATAGGAAACTACACAGGCAAGCACCATTTTCCTTTTTTCGGCAAGGTCTACAAAATGTCCTGCAAAAAAAGAGCAGCCTATAGCAGGTATTACTTCGGCCAACCCTACAAACCCTAAGCTAAGTTTATCGCCTGTTATATTATACACCCAATAAAATATTGTGGTAACCTGCATATTAAGGGCAAAGAGAAGCCCAAAACGTACTACAAGAAAATTTAGGAATTCCTTAAATTTTAAAACAGGGTTTTTGGCATAAAAACCTTTCTGGGGTTCATTTGCCTTTTCATTTTCCATCAGTGGGTATTTACTGCAAAGATAAAAAACTCAATTGGCAGTATTTTATTTTAGCCAACAATTATAGAACGCAAAAACAAAATACTGCCATTAAAGTTTTAACTCATGTACAATTAACCGCCGTTCCTCAGCCTGTCTAATAATGTCTGTAACTTTACCGTAGCAAAGCCCGAGCTGTGGTCGCTAAGCCCATAAGGTATAATCAGCTCATCATTATGAATAATAGAGCCGCAACTATATACCACATTAGGCACGTAGCCTTCCCGCTCATCAGGATTTGGAATAATAAGCGGGTCTTTAAGGCGGCCTATCTCTATGGAAGGATCATCCAGGTCAAGCAGCGAAGCACTAATACTGTAACGCCTCATAGAACCCACCGCGTGGGTTACTACCAGCCAGCCATACTCCGTTTCAATAGGCGAACCACAGTTACCAATCTGCACATACTCCCACGGGTATTCGGGCGACTGTATCTTGATAGGATTTTCCCACTCGTTAATATTTTCACTGTACATCAGGTAGTTATTCCAGCCATCAATACGGGAAAGCATGGCATATTTACCATTTATTTTACGTGGAAATAATGCCAGGTTTTTATTTTTAGCCCCTGTGCCGTTAAGCGGGCTGGTTTTAAATTCGTAAAAATCGGTAGTACGCAGTAATTTTGGCATTATATGCAGGCCGTCATAGGCCGTATAGGTAGCATAATACTTCTCTTTGCCATCATCATCTACAAATTTCACAAAACGGGCATCTTCAATACCTTTGCTTTCAAAATCAGATATCGGGAAAATCACCCTGTCGCTTATGTCAGTATCTTTAGAAAAAGTAATACGCCTGTAACTATCAGATAATGAAAGTATCATGTTATACTCGCGTATAGTTTCCACATCAGTAGCTTCTGCCCTTGCCTGTAATACTATTTTCTTTAATTGCTCATAATCAAAACGTTCCGGCAGCTGCTCATCTACCATCTTTAAAAACTCATCATTAATATCAGCCTCTTGTGCCTTTTTGATAAAAAGCCTTTTCTGGTACATTACATTATGAATTTTATCGGCTTCATCAATATAATCGCCCGATGGTATAATAGTAATGTCATTATTGCGGTCTAATATCGCCCTGCGGAATACTACTGATGACACGTGCCCCTCGCCTACTGCCCTAAAGCTTATTATCACACGCAACTGCCCTTCTTCAAGGTTACCCTGGTCGGGGTCAGGCACTATACTCGGGTTAAAAAACGCAGCTGATTCTATAGAATATTCGTGGGTAAAATAAGAGCCTATTAACAATTTGGTATCTTCGTCAAGTTTTTCAAAGTCATAACCTGCGGCAACAATATAACGCCTTACCCGCTCGCAATTTCTCAATAGTTTTTTGGTTATGCTCCGGTGCCTTTTAGAAAAATCCTGTAGCAGCGGCAATATAAGTGCAGTGACTTCTTCTTTATCAAGCGCTAAAATTTTCTTTATAAGTTCTATGGATCGTTCTTCCCCATTAAAAAAGAAACGTGCAATAACACGTTTGGTATCAGGGAGTACTTTTACAGGTTTACGCTCAACAGATAATCTCATGTATGAAGGCTGTTAATTAATATTAATAATTTTAAAATTAAGCAATGCCTAAATTACAAATATAATTTTTGATTACTATCACTACTAAATGCTAAATTTACGTGAAAAGTACTACAGAAAATGTCAATTGCACATCTTTGGGGTATTAAGTATCTTTGCGCTTGTAAACAACACATATAAATGAACTATTTTTCTTCCGGTTTTAAATTAGGAATTTTAGGCGGCGGACAGTTAGGTAAGATGATGCTTACCGATACCCGTAAGTTTGATATACAAACCTATGTATTGGACCCCAGCGCTGATGCACCCTGCAAAATAGGCAGCAATGTTTTTGTACAGGGCAGCCTTATGGATTTTGACACTGTGTATAATTTTGGCAAACAGGTTGATGTACTTACTTTTGAAATTGAGCATGTAAATGTAGCTGCTTTAGAAAAGCTTGAAGCCGAAGGTATAAAAGTATATCCATCGCCAAAAACGCTACGGCAGATACAAAATAAAGGCAACCAGAAAGATTTTTACATAAAAAACAATATACCTACGGCTCCCTATAAGAGGTTTGAAAACTTAACCGAATTAAAAGAGGCTGTAAAAAATGGGGTATTTACCTATCCTTTTATCTGGAAAAGCACCGAAGGCGGTTATGATGGCAATGGTGTAAAAGTTATCCGCAACGCCGAAAGCTTTAACGGCCTGCCTGATGTACAGTGTATAGGCGAAGCAATGATTGCGTTTAAAAATGAGCTTGCCGTTATTGTGGCCCGCAACCCTAAAGGTGAAATAAAAACCTATCCGGTGGTAGAAATGGAGTTTCACCCGGAAGCCAATCAGGTTGAATATGTAATCTGCCCTGCACGCATTGATAATACCGTTGCACATAAAGCCCGTACCATAGCGCTTAATGTTAGCGAAGCTTTTAACCATGTTGGCCTGCTTGCGGTAGAAATGTTCCAGACTCAGGACGATGAAATATTGGTGAATGAAGTAGCCCCAAGGCCGCATAACAGTGGGCATTATTCTATAGAAGCCAGCTATACCAGCCAGTTTGAGCAGCACCTTCGTGCCATTTTAAACCTGCCCTTAGGCAATACCGATAGTAAGGCAGCAGGCATAATGGTAAACCTTGTAGGCGCCGAAGGCTATACCGGCAATGTGGTGTATGAAAATATTGAAACCATTTTAGCTAAAGATGGCGTTACCCCACATATTTACGGCAAAAAAGAAACAAGGCCATTCCGCAAAATGGGACACGTAACTATAGTAAATGAAGATATAGCTGAAGCACGCCGTATAGCCCAAGAAGTAAAAAATACAATAAGGGTTATAAGCGGCCAGTAATCAGCTTAGAGTTTAACCTGGAACCTGAAATTTTAAACCTGAAACAAAAGAAAGAATGAAAGTAGCAATAATAATGGGCAGCATATCAGACATGCCTGTAATGCAGGATGCCATAGATATATTAAAAGAATTTGGAGTAGAAACTGAGGTTGATATTGTATCTGCCCACCGCACACCCGAAAAGTTGTTCGAATTTAGTACAACAGCACATACCCGTGGTATAAATGTTATTATTGCAGGAGCCGGTGGCGCAGCACACTTACCCGGTATGGTAGCCAGTATGAGTCCGCTACCTGTAATAGGCGTGCCGGTAAAATCAAGCAATAGTATAGACGGTTGGGACAGTGTTCTTTCTATCCTGCAAATGCCGGGTGGTGTACCCGTAGCCACAGTAGCACTAAACGGTGCAAAAAATGCGGGTATACTTGCTACGCAAATACTGGGCAGCCAGGATAAAACCGTTCAGGATAAAATTGTTGCCTATAAGCAAAACCTTAAAGAGGGTGTTAATAAGGCTGCTGAAGGCATGAAAAAACAATAAAACTGAAGCTGCTAAGACAGCTTTTTTTATACCTGCTATATTGTCAGCATATATACTAATTACACACTTGGTATAATAGTTGACCGTATTTTTAAAATTTAAATAAGTATTATGAGCATACTCAACACTAAATTCACTACAAAATATAATACAGCACCATTTAATAATATTACTAACCAAGATTTTCTGCCGGCTATTAAAGCAGCTATAGCGCAGGCCAGAGAAGAAGTTGATGCTATTGCCAATAATCCCAAACCGGCTACTTTTGAAAATACTGTTGCCGCTATGAGTTATAGTGGTGAAAACCTCGACAGGGTTACCAGCATTTTCTTCAATTTGCATTCGGCAGAAACGAATGATGAAATACAGAAAATAGCGCAGGAGGTTTCGCCTTTATTAAGTGAATTTGGTAATGACATCCGCCTGAATCCTGATTTATTTGAAAGGGTAAAAACAGTGTATGAGCAGAAAGACAGCCTGCAGCTAACACCGGAACAAGCAACCTTACTGGATAAACAATATAAAAGTTTTAGCCGCAACGGCGCCAACCTACCGGAAAACAAAAAAGCAAAGCTTCGTGAAATTGATATGGAGCTTAGCAAGCTTAGCCTGCAGTTTGGTGAAAACGTATTAGCAGAAACCAATGGCTTTCAACTACATATTACTAATGAAAAAGACCTTGCCGGATTACCAGAAGGTGCTATAGAATCGGCAAAAGAAACGGCTGCCGCTTTTGAAAAAGAAGGATGGGTATTTACGTTAGACTACCCAAGTTATGTGCCTTTTATGACCTATGCTGATAACCGCGAGCTACGCAAAAAAATGGCGTTGGCTTTTGGCGCAAAAGGTTTCCAGAAAAACGAATATAATAATGAGGAAATAGTATTACGCATTGCTAAACTACGCCACGACCGCGCCAAATTGCTGGGTTATGAAACCCATGCACACTTTGTATTGGAGGAACGCATGGCAGAACATCCTGAAAAAGTAAAATCATTTCTTAATGATTTACTTGCAAAAGCAAAACCTGCAGCCGAAAAAGAATTTGCAGAGCTAACTGCATTCGCAAAAGAGTTAGATAGTATAGAGCAGCTTGAAAAATGGGATGGCGCGTATTACAGCGAAAAGCTTAAACAAAAACTTTTTAACCTTGATGATGAAAAGCTTAAGCCATACTTTAAGCTCGAAAATGTGCTTAACGGCGCCTTTACTATTGCAGGCAGATTATATGGACTCACTTTTGAAGAGGTTAAAGACATTGATGTGTATCATAAAGATGTTACTACGTATGAGGTAAAAGATGAAAATGGGGAGTTAGTAGCTATATTCTATGCTGACTTTTTTCCACGTAAAGGCAAGCGTAACGGTGCCTGGATGACGTCTTATAAACCACAATATGTGTTAGATGGTGTAAATGAGCGTCCGCATGTAAGCATAGTATGCAACTTTACCAAACCTACCGCAAGCAAACCAAGCCTGCTAACCTTTAATGAGGTTACTACCCTGTTTCATGAATTTGGCCATGCACTACATGGCATGCTGGCCGATACGGTTTACCCAAGCCTTAGCGGCACCAGCGTATATTGGGATTTTGTAGAGCTTCCGAGCCAGGTAATGGAAAACTGGTGTTATGAGCCGGAAGCGTTAGAGCTTTTTGCTCACCACTACCAAACAGACGAAATGATTCCGATGGAGTATATACAAAAGATAAAAGAAAGTGCAAGCTTTCAGGAAGGTATAGCCACCATGCGCCAATTAAGTTTCGGCTTGCTTGATATGGGTTGGCACAGCGAAGATCCAGGCCACATCACTAATCTGAAAGATTTTGAAACAAAGCAGTTTGCCGCTACAAAATTATATCCGGAAGTGGCCGAAAACGCCATAAGTACAGCGTTTAGCCATATATTCCAGGGTGGGTATTCTTCAGGCTATTACAGCTATAAATGGGCTGAGGTACTTGATGCCGATGCTTTTGAATTGTTTCAGGAAAAAGGAATATTTGATAAAGAAACTGCACAAAAATTCAAAGAATTTGTACTAAGCAAAGGCGGTACAGAACATCCTATGGAACTGTACAAACGATTCCGCGGGCAAGAGCCAAAACCCGATGCATTGCTTAAAAGAGCCGGATTGTTAACAGAATAAATATAATAGAAAGTTGTACTATACATTAGCTCCGCACTTGCGGGGCTATTTTTTTTTAACACACCCTTACCATTGTAGGCTTTATAGTGTTAAAACTATTATAAACACACCTTTCTCATCTTTAGACAGTTAGTTTTTAGAGTAACTTTAAAGTACAAAACCTTACTTTAAATACAGTTGCCTTATGGAGCACCAAAACCACGATGGCGGTATGGAATCAAGAGGTGTGGCCCGGCCACAAATGATGCAGGATAAAGAAAAAGGCAATGACATGGATATGGACCGTATGCAAATGCTTAAAGCACACCATGCCAAAACCCTTTGGGTATACTGGCTCATTATATTGCTGGGCGCCTGGCTTGCCCTTTCCCCGCTTACTTTCAGTTACGGAAAAGAAATAGTGCAACCTTCCGGCGGGCGCAGCCTGTGGCTTACCGATGCCATGCGGGTAAATTATATGATGTGGAATGATATTATCTGCGGCATACTGCTAATAATTTTCGGCTGGCGCATGCTCACTCCCAACCGCCCCGTTAGTGGTTGGATAGCCTGCTTTATAGGTATATGGCTCAACTTTGCGCCATTACTGTTTTGGGCACCATCGGCACATATCTACCTCAACACAACACTTGTGGGGGTATTTATTATAGCACTTACCATTTTAATTCCCGGCATGCCCAACATGATCAAATACATGAAAATGGGCAGTGAGGTACCGCCGGGCTGGAGCTATAACCCTTCAAGCTGGCCGCAACGCTGGTCTATGATAGTGCTTGGTTTTTTGGGATGGGTAGTTTCGCGTTACCTCGGCGCATATCAGTTGGGTTTTATAGATACCGCCTGGGATCCCTTTTTTGGTGACAGCTCTATGCAGGTACTTGATTCCTCTATGTCACACTCCCTACCTGTTTCAGATGGCGCCCTGGGTGCCTTTGCTTATACGTTAGAATTTTTAATGGGATGGATGGGCAGCCCCTCGCGCTGGCGCACTATGCCGTGGATGGTTTTTGTATTTGGTATTTTAGTTATTCCGCTGGGTTTGGTTCATATATTCTTAGTTATTTCACAACCGGTAGTGGTAGGCCACTGGTGCTTTTTCTGCCTTATGGCAGCCGGCATTATGCTGCCCATGATTCCGCTTGAGTTTGATGAGGTCATTGCCATGGGGCAGCACATGGTACAGGCAAAACGCCGGGGCGATAACATGTGGGAGGTATTTTGGAAAGGCGGTAAAGCATTTGAAGAAAATAAAGATGAGCGCTCTCCCAAATTACAGGAACTTCCGCAAAAACCCGGACAGGTAATAGCAGCATCACTTTGGGGGATGAGCTACCCCATAACATTAATAATCTCAACAATAATAGGTATTGCGCTTATGTTTGCCCCAAATGCATTCGGGGTAAAAATCACCACAATGGCAGCCCACATAGTACATCTTGCCGGAGCGCTTACTATAGTTATATCGGTAATATCAATGGGAGAAATTGTGCGCCGGGCACGCTTTTTAAACCTGTTCACTGGTCTCTCCCTTACATTAGGGTTGTGGCTGGTAAGCGATATCAGTTTGGCGCTCACGCTTTGCGCAACATTTTCTGGGATAATAATCATGGCCTTATCATTTCCACGTGGGCCAAAAAAAGAGCAATATGGCCTGTGGGACAAATATGTTACATAATAATAAACCAATGACAGACGAAGAGTTATATAAAAAGGTACATGAAATAATATATAAAAACATGTGCGACGGAACGCTGGATAACGGAATGCCCTACCACTTTACCAAGCCGTCGCCAGGCACTTACCCTTTTCAGTTTTTTTGGGACACCTGCTTTCATGTATACATTTTTACTGCCCTGGGCGACCATGAAATGGCCAAGCAACACCTGCAAAGCCTGTTTAGCAGGCAGCAGGATGATGGTTTTGTAGGGCATATGATTTACTGGGACACATTGCGGCCCGGCAGGATTACCGATATATTTCAATCTAAGCCCACACTTAAAAACCTTTACAAAAGCCACATGACAGCGCTTATACAGCCCCCATTGGCAGCACAGGCTACCATGCGTATCTATGAAGCATCGGGCGATAAAGGTTTTTTACAGGAGATGGTGCCGAAATTAAAAAAGTATTATGACTGGATTGCCAAAAACCGCGACTTTGATGGCGATGGGCTTATTACCATTATAACTCCCTATGAGTCGGGTATGGACTGGAAGCCTACCTACGATGTGGCACTGGGTATGGAACCTGCAAAGGCAGGCAAAAAGCTTTTTTTAAAAGTTACCGGAGTAGATTTCTGGAATTTCATCCACAATTATAATTATAAAAAAATCAGGGAAAAAGGTAAATTCCTGGTTAAAGATGCAGGTTTTAATACTATTTATGCCCAAAATCTTAAAGCCTTATCATTATTATGTAATGAGCTTAATGATGATGAAAGCAGTAAACACTATATGGACCTATCACATAAAGTAGCCAACAGCATCTGCAAGGTAATGTATGATGATACTGATGCTGCCTTTTATGATGTATACGGACATGATAATAAAAAAATTAAGGTACTTACCCCCACTATTTTTTATCCGCTTATTTTAAATGAAATAGACGAAACCATAGAACAAAAGGTATTAAAAACGCACTTTTTCGATTATAATGAGTTTAATGCCACGTACCCAATACCATCGGTAGCCAAAAACAATGCTTCTTTTAACCCTGACGAATCCTTATACCTGTGGCGGGGGCCGGTATGGATTATAAACAACTGGTTTATGCACCGGCTGCTCTTAAAAAAAGGTTATCCGGAAGAAGCCCAAAAACTTATAGACAGCATCAGGCAGCTTATTGATAAAAGCGGCTTTCGCGAATATTACAATCCATTTACAGGCGAAGGCCATGGAGCAAAAGAATTTACCTGGGCAGGATTGATTATTGATATGCTGGAAGTACAAAAACAGGAAACAGTAGAAAACACTAAAGTTTAATAAAAACATTAAAAACATGAAATATACAGGAGACAACCCAAAAGGTGTAGCAGTAATAACAGGTGCCTCTGCGGGTTTAGGCCGTGTTTGTGCCCGCAGCTTTGCAAAAGCGGGGTACAATGTATCGTTAATTGCGCGTGGTATTGAAGGGTTAGAGGGCGCAAAAAAAGAGATTGAAGACATGGGTATGAAAGCGGTTTATTATAGCGTAGATGTAGCCGATGCTGATGCCGTAGAACAGGCTGCCGAACATACCGAAAAAGCTCTAGGCCTCATTGATGTTTGGGTAAATAATGCCATGAATAGCGTTTTTAGTCCGGTAAAAGAAATGAAAGCAGAAGAATATAAACGTGTAACCGAAGTAACATATCTGGGGCAAGTAAACGGGGCGCTTTCTGCTTTAAAAAGGATGCTGCCCCGTGATAAAGGTTCTATAGTATTTGTAGGTTCGGCACTGGCGTACAGGGGTATCCCTTTACAATCAGCATATTGTGGGTCTAAACACGCCATCCAGGGATTTTTTGATTCACTACGCACCGAATTATTGCATGATAAAAGCAATGTGCAAATTACTATGGTACAGCTGCCTGCCATGAATACCACACAATTTGGTTTTGTACGTAGCAGGCTCCCCAATAAACCGCGTCCTATGGGCACTATATTTCAGCCTGAAGTGGCAGCAAGCGCGATATTATACGCTGCTGAACATGACCGGAGGGAAATGCTGGTGGGTTACCCTACCCTGAAAGCCGTAATTGGTAACCAGATTGCCCCGTGGTACGCTGACAGGGTATTGGCTAATACAGGTATTAGCGGACAGCAAACCGATGAGCCAGAAGACCCTAACCGCAAAGATAACCTTTATGCCCCAATACCTGGAGATCATGGCGGTCATGGCCCTTTTGGTGACAAAGCTACCTCAACAAGTGCCGAGCTATATTTTAGCGAGCATAAGTTTATAACCTTTGCCCTTATTGCCGTAATACTGCTACTCATAATTATAATTATTATACTTATTTAATTCCGAAATCAATAAACTTTCAAAATTTTTTGAAAGTTTAAAAAGTATTTACTAATTTTGGTATATGGAATTTAAAGAAGCAAAAAACAAATTCATCCAGACCTGGGGGGCACTGGGCTCACAATGGGGAATAAATAAAACCATGGCGCAAATACATGCCCTGTTAATGGTAGCACCCGAACCACTTTCTATGGAAGATATTATGGAAGAGCTTTATATTTCCCGCGGTAACGCAAGCATGAACCTGCGGGCATTAATGGATTGGGGCCTTGTTAATAAAGAACTGAAGCCGGGCGAGCGTAAGGAGTTTTTTTCGGCTGAAAAAGATTTGGACGAAGTTGCGGTGAAAGTAGCACAGGAGCGCAGCCGCAGGGAAATAAAACCTACCCTTAAAGTGTTAAAAGAAGTATCATCTGCCAATATAACAGAAACTTCTGCTGAGGCAAAACAATTTAAGGAGCAAACCGCAAAACTTTATGACTTTGTGAATAAAGTAGATAATATGATTGAGAAAGTTACAGAGTTAAAAACCAACTGGCTTGGACGTTTGGTAATGAAGATTATGAAGTAAAAAAATTTATTTATATATTTCAAATATTACTGAAAGTTTAAAAATTACAATAAAATAAAAATGAACCTCAACCTGATAGCATATTGCCTGTTTTTGATAGTGATTATATATATCATAGTTGTAGTAGGCAGCATTTGCTACCGCAATGGCAATATCTATGTACTCTCGCTCATGCCGGGGCATAAAGAACTTTGCACAAGAATTAATAAAATTTTATTGGCGGGGTATTACTTAATTAATATAGGGTATGCTGCCACTACCCTGGTACATTGGAAAAAAATTTTTACAGCTACGCAGCTTGCGGAAACCCTGGCAGTAAAAATTGCCATGATTGTACTCATTTTGGCTATTATGCATTACCTAAACCTTGTTTTAATTACCCGTTATATAAAGAAACTCATTCATTAATAATTCAAAATCATTATATTATGGAAACTACCAAAACACTTATCGGCTATTTTATCTACCTTCCTGTAGCCATAGCACTCACACTTATTGTAAGCCGTACCCTTTTTAAAAATGCCCGTGTTTTTATGCTGGACATTTATAAAGGCCGCGAAGAAATTGCCACTGCAACCAATAAGCTTTTTGAAACTGGATTTTACCTCCTTAACCTCGGCGTAGCATTCCGCATACTTAAAATGAATTTGTATGAAGACAGCAGCCAGGCACTTGTTGAGGCTTTAACCTATAAAATTGGCGGGTTTAGCATTTATCTCGGTATCATGCTGTTTTTAAACCTGTATCTGTTTTTCCGCGGTAAAAAGAAAACGAAACAAGCTACTACCGAAGAAAAAATTGTATTTAAAGCGTAATGTCATGACTGCTAATCCCTTTGTATCCACCTTACTACACCGCACGGTAACCGTAGCCCACTTTGTAAACTTTTTTAGTGTAGCAGCTACGCTCATTGCTTATGCCATAGCACAATTATCTGGCATAGGTATCATCATACAATTCTTTTTAGGATGTTATCAATTAGTAGTAGCCGTCTTAGCATCATTCGCTTATTGGAAATGGAAAACACCCACTGTATGTAAACTGTTGAAAATTTATTGGTTACTCATACTTGCCTGGTTAACGTGTGCAGGTATATACTGGATAGTTAACGAATTTAAAGATGTAGAATTCGATTGGATTATTATTAGGGTGGCAATTATAGTTGAACTAATTGTGCTCCCCATGCTCATCGCAATATATTTTGTGTATGTAACCCATCGTATGTATAGCGATTTTAAACAATAGAAATCATGAAAAAACTCATTATTGCGGCAGGAACAGGTTTTTTAGGTAACACTCTTATTAAACATTTTAAGAATGAAACAAAACAAATTATAGTATTAACGCGTGGTAAAAACCAAGCTAAAGATAACATCCGCTATGTGCATTGGGATGCCAAATCCATCACTGGCTGGGAACATTACCTCGAAGGTGCTGATGTACTGATTAACCTTACCGGTAAATCGGTTAATTGTAGGTATAATGATAAGAATAAAGCCGAAATACTGTATTCAAGAATTGACAGCACTAAAATTTTAGCAAAAGCCATACAGCAATGTAAACATCCTCCTAAACACTGGATTAATGCCTCTACCGCTACAATATACCGCCACTCTGAAGACAGGCAGATGGATGAAGCCACAGGAGAAACCGGTAATGATTTTTCTATGACTGTAGCTAATAAATGGGAAAGTGCCTTTTTTGGTACACCTGCACCTTCAGTAATAAAAACAGCCATACGCACCTCTATAGTTTTAGGAAAAGATGGCGGGGCATTACCTATAATGTTGAAGATAGCTAAGTGCGGACTTGGAGGCAGGCAGGGAAATGGGCAGCAGTTTGTAAGCTGGGTTCATCAAGAAGATTTTGCAAGAGCAGTAGAATTTATAATAAACAACAAAATAGCAAACGCTGTAAACGTAACCGCGCCCAACCCTGTGCATAATTATAAGTTCATGAAAATTCTAAGAAAAAAACTTGGTGTACCCTTTGGCCTTAGCCAACCAAAATGGATGTTAAAAATTGGTGCAAAAATTATAGGCACTGAAACTGAACTTATATTAAAAAGCAGAAATGTAGTACCCGCAAGGCTTTCAGGACAAGGTTTCAGGTTTAAATTTGATACTGCGGAGAAAGCATTAGGTAATCTATTGCAATAACCTACCAGCTACTTACAACTACTAACGCATACCAAAATACCGGAATACTTTCTACCCAAAACAGGGTGTAGTACTTGCTACGGTTAGGGGTAGCAAATATGGTAAACAAAGCTACCAACAGTACAATTACAGTATTTACCAGTATATAATGCGGATATACCCGTGCCTTTAAAAACTCCACCCCATAAAACAGCAAGAGCAGGAACAGGTTTAATAATTTAGTTTTTTTAACGCCAATCTGCTGGGGTACAGTCTCCAGCAACGGGTCGTCTTCACTAATATCTATAATCTCAAAAATCAATATCAGTATAATTACTAAAAGAAAACGCTGGGCAAACTTCAGCCAGGCGTCATGGCCCAGATAAAGCCCGGCATTTACAAGTGGCATCAATACGGTAACACCGCCCCAGCACAGGGCTACAATATAAATTTTAATGCCGGCAAGGCTGCGTAAATTGCCGCGCTTTGATATAGGTACGGCATAAAATACAGCAAGCACCCCAAATAGGGCTGCCGTAAGCTGTGTTTTAAAACCCAGCAAAAAAAAACAAGCGGCTCCTGCAATAAGCGAAAATACACTAAGTACAGTAATGGTTTGGGGCTGGTTGCCAAAAGGCTGTCGCAACCGCAGGTACTCTTCATATTTTATAAAATTATACCCGAAAACAGTGCCAAAAAAAGCAAAACCGCTTACAGCGGGGTCAAACTCCAGCCCAAAAGTATGGTTGGTAAGAAACACCAGAGAAAGCACTGCCAGGGCCACATGTATGCTGCCGTGTATATAAATATAAAAGAGCCTTTGTACCAGGTTCATCCCAAAAATAAATTATGTGGAGGCACGACAGCCAACCAATTGAAAAATTCACAAAATAGGGCTTAAAAATACACTTTAATTTGCAGATAAATAACTAATTTTGTGCCTTCAAAAAACACGCAACTTTTTACTATGAAGACAGATGCTTTTGCTTTAAGGCACATTGGACCCGGAGAGGCTGACCTACAGCACATGTTTAAGACCATTGGTGTAGAAAATATAGATCAGTTGATATATGAAACACTGCCAGACGATATCCGCCTGAAAGCACCGCTTAAGCTAGACCCTGCACTTACTGAATATGAATACCTGAAACATATTACCGACTTAGGCAATAAAAATAAAAGGTTCAGGTCATACATTGGGTTAGGCTACCATACAACCATTGTACCCGCACCTATACAGCGAAATATATTTGAAAACCCGGGCTGGTATACGGCATATACACCGTACCAGGCTGAAATAGCCCAGGGGCGCCTTGAGGCGTTACTTAACTTCCAGACTACGGTAATTGAACTTACCGGAATGGAAATTGCCAATGCATCGTTACTTGACGAGGCTACTGCCGCTGCCGAAGCTATGGCTTTGTTATTTGATGTTAGAACGCGCGAGCAGAAAAAGAATAATGTAAACAAGCTTTTTGTAAGCGAAGAAATACTGCCGCAAACCCTTAGTGTATTACAAACCCGTTCTACCCCTATTGGTGTAGAGCTTGTAGTAGGCAACCACGAAGAGTTTGATTTTTCATCAGATTTCTTTGGAGCCATATTGCAATATCCGGGTAAATACGGGCAGGTGTTTAACTATGCAGGTTTTATAGCCAAAGCAAAACAAAACGATATTAAAACCGCTGTTGCTGCCGATATATTAAGCCTTGTAAAAGTTACCCCTCCTGGGGAACTTGGCGCCGATGTAGTAGTGGGTACAACACAACGTTTTGGTATCCCTATGGGTTACGGTGGCCCGCATGCGGCTTACTTTGCCACTAAAGAAGAATACAAACGCTCTATGCCCGGGCGTATTATAGGCGTTACTATAGACATGAATGGTAACCGCGCACTCCGCATGGCATTACAAACACGCGAGCAGCACATTAAACGCGAAAAAGCTACTTCTAATATTTGTACAGCACAGGTATTGCTTGCCGTTATGGCAGGTATGTATGCCGTATACCATGGGCCAAAAGGCCTTAAGTATATTGCCGGAAAAGTACACGCCAGTGCAGTTACTGCTGCTGATGCACTTAACAAACTGGGCGTATACCAGACAAATACATCATTCTTTGATACCATTGTAGTAAAAGCAGATGCTGCTAAAGTTAAAGCCGTTGCTGAAGCTAAGGAACTAAACTTCCTTTACATAGATGCAGACACCGTTGGTATTTCGTTTAACGAAACTACCTCACTTAACGATATTAATGATATTGTAGCGGTATTTGCCGAAGTTACCGGTAAAACAGCCGATACTGTTACGACACTTACAAATACGGTACACATTCCGGAAAACCTTATCAGGAGTACTGAGTTTCTTGCACACGAGGTGTTTAACAAATACCACAGCGAAACCGCCCTTATGCGCTACATTAAAAAACTGGAGCGTAAAGACCTTTCGCTTAACCACAGCATGATATCGCTTGGGTCTTGCACCATGAAACTGAATGCCGCCGCAGAAATGCTGCCATTAAGCTTACCAAACTGGAACAGCATGCACCCTTTTGCCCCGCTTGACCAGGCCGAAGGCTACCAGGTAATGCTTAAAAAGCTGGAAGAACAACTAAATGTCATTACCGGTTTTGCAGGCACTACCCTACAGCCAAACAGTGGCGCACAGGGTGAGTATGCAGGCCTTATGGTAATACGTGCTTATCAGGAGTCTATTGGGCAAAGCCACAGAAATATAGCCCTTATACCGGCATCGGCGCATGGCACCAACCCTGCTACCGCACACATGGCGGGTATGGAGGTTGTGGTAACCAAAACTTCTGAAAATGGCAATATAGATGTAGAAGACCTTAAAGCCAAGGCAGAGCTTCATAAAGACAACCTTGCCTGCCTTATGGTAACATACCCGTCTACACACGGGGTTTATGAGGCTTCTATTATAGAAATAACCAAAATAATACACGAAAATGGTGGCCAGGTTTATATGGATGGCGCTAACATGAACGCACAGGTAGGACTTACTAACCCTGCCACTATTGGTGCTGATGTTTGCCACCTTAACCTGCACAAAACCTTCGCTATACCTCACGGTGGTGGTGGCCCGGGTGTTGGCCCTATTTGTGTGGCTAAACATTTGGTGCCCTTCCTTCCGGGCAACCCGGTAATAAAAACAGGTGGCGATAACGCTATTACAGCTATTAGTGCTGCCCCATGGGGGTCGGCATTGGTATGCCTTATTTCTTACGGTTATATTACCATGTTGGGCGAAGAAGGTCTTACCAGCGCTACAAAACACGCTATACTTAACGCCAATTATATTAAAGAGCGCCTTGCAGGCCATTTTGATACGCTTTACACTGGCGAAATGAACCGTGCTGCCCACGAAATGATATTAGAATGCCGCCCGTTTAAAGCCAATGGTATTGAGGTAACTGATATTGCAAAACGCTTAATGGACTATGGGTTCCATGCGCCAACAGTATCGTTCCCGGTTGCAGGTACGCTTATGGTAGAACCTACCGAGAGTGAAAATCTTGAAGAGCTTGACCGTTTTTGCGATACCATGATTGCCATACGTAAAGAGATTGACGAAGCTACTGCCGAAGATAAAAACAATGTGCTTAAAAACGCACCGCATACCCTTGCCATGCTTACCGCAGACACTTGGGATTTGCCTTACACCCGTGAGAAGGCTGCTTATCCTCTTGAATATTTACAGGAAAATAAGTTTTGGCCCGCTGTACGCCGTGTAGATGATGCCTATGGCGACCGTAACCTGGTTTGCTCTTGCGCGCCTATTGAGGCATATATGGAAAAATAACCCTGCACACATTAAAAATGCTGCCTATACCAAGGCAGCATTTTATATTTTTATATGAATAATCTTATAAAGTAAAGTATATTTACATTTTGCACTTATGTAATAGTGCTGTAATATAAATTTTATAAATAAAAAATATTATGCAGGCATAATATTTTTTATTTTTGAATTAGGTTTTTATTAAATTAGCTTGCTAAAATAAACAAATCAGAAATGAATGTAAAAATCACCGGGTCGGGTAGCTATATTCCCACACTTACTGTTTCTAATAAGGATTTTGCCAAGCATGTTTTTTTAAATGATGATGGCAAACAGCTACCTTATTCTAATGAGGTTATAGCCTATAAATTCAGGCAGATAACCGGTATTGAAGAACGTAGGTATGTAGAAGACAACCAACAATCGTCAGACATTGCTTTTCTTGCTGCCGAAAGAGCAATTGAAGATGCTGGGATAGACAAGGAAACTATTGATTACATTATTTTTGCGCATAATTTTGGTGATGTAAAAAAAGGCGCCATACAAAGTGATATTTTACCAAGCCTTGCCTCCAGGGTAAAGCATAACCTCAAAATAAAAAACCCAAAATGTGTAGCCTATGATATTCTGTTTGGCTGCCCGGGCTGGGTTGAAGGAGTTATACAGGCACAGGCCTATATAAAATCAGGCATGGCAAAAAGATGCCTGGTAATTGGAGCTGAAACCCTTAGCCGCGTGGTAGACCCGCACGACCGCGACAGTATGATATATTCTGACGGTGCAGGTGCTACAATAGTAGAAGGCACCGAAGAAGATGGCGGTATATTGGCGCATGAATCTGCCTCTTTTACCTATGATGAAGCCTATTATTTATTTTTTGGCAACTCCTACAATACAGGGCACGACCCCGATGTGCGTTATATAAAAATGTACGGAAGGAAGATATATGAATTTGCCCTTACCAACGTACCCATGGCTATGAAAGAATGCCTTGATAAAAGTGGCTTTGATATTGAGGACGTAAAAAAGATACTTATACACCAAGCCAACGAAAAAATGGACGAGGCTATAGTGGAACGTTTTTTTAAGCTGTATGACCACGAAGCCGACAATCATGTAATGCCTATGAGTATTGGCAAACTGGGCAACAGTAGTGTAGCCACCATACCTACACTTTATGACCTGATGATTAAAGGTAAGCTTGAAAACCAACAATTAAATAAAGGTGATATTGTTATTTTTGCCAGTGTAGGTGCCGGTATGAATATAAATGCTTTTGTATACAAAATATAATTTAGCTTATTATAGCTTAAACTTTTTTAGGGCTTGATCTATCCATACATTCAATTGGTAGACAAGCCTTAATTTATATATAGCTACAACGTTTAACGTTACCAGCAAACCGCATTTATAAATAAGATTTACAAAATGAGAACCCGTTTCGGGCAACAAATAAATCACCACACCCGTAAAGGCAAACAACAGCACCAGTTTACCAAAAGCAGCATCAAATGGCAACAAGCCAAATTTTCTATAAATAAAAACCAATTTAGAAAAGTTAAAGAGTGTCATACTTATAAATGATGCCCATGCCACCCCGGCTATACCCATATCTGCTATAAAAACAAACCAGGCATTTAAAGCTATATTTACTACAATAAGCAACAGTATAGCTATCATATTAAATCGGTAATATTTTGAATACGTAATTATTTCGGTATTAAAACCTGTAGCCATATTAATTAGTACACTAAATCCAAGAATATAAATAATGGGCACGGTAAGCATCAGTTTTTCTGATGATGGTAAAAGGCTGAACAAATCATCTATTCCTATAAAAATACAACTGTACAAAAGAGCTCCTATAAAAAAAAGCAAACGTGCAATTTCTTTATATTTCATATTAAGAGGCTCCAGGGTATTTTCCTGAAGATGCTTAGATATGAGCGGTGCATACAGGGCGAACATACCTACAGCAGGTATTTGCATGGTAGCGGCAAGGGTAGCCCCATTACCAAAAATACCGTTTGCCTCTTCACCTATCCAGTTAAAAATAACAATACCGTCTATCCTGAAAGCCAGTAGTGAGCCTACACTCCCTGCAAAAGCATATAAGCTGTAGCGGTAATAATCACGCCTGCTTATATCGGTAAACAAATTATTAAAACGGTAATTAAAACCAGGCTTAAAGTTTGAAAATAGATAGCCGCCTATCAACAACAGGATAAGCAAGTATGCCCCGGCATAAAACCATAGCGAGGTTATCACACCAAAATAGCCGTTAATAAGCAACAGGAATAATACTGGCAGTGTAATTTTTGGTATTATCTTTTCAAAAAGAGTAGGCACTGAGAGCCGTTGCATATCCTGCGCCTGTTTACGGAAAAGATCTATAAAAGCAAGTGAAAATGCTACTGCAAAAGCAAAATAAACCAGTGCAGAATCTTTATACTGTGTTATAACGTTAAACAAAACTACACCTGCCAGGGTAACCAGGCTTACAACCGTTACAGAAACAAGGCTGTAATTAAACAATTGTTTTTGCTTTTGCTCTGTAAGCGAAGGATAAAATTTTATTAATGCGTGAGAGGCACCAAACACCATTACCGGGTATAAAAGCTGCGATATATTGTCTACAAACTTAATAATGCCCGAAAATGCAAAATCGAGAGGGTAAATAAATAATGCAGATACAATACCTATAGCGGTCCCCATGTAATTTATAACTGCAAAAAAGAAAATCTGTTTCTGTAGGTGTTTACTTTTCAATACCGCTCATGTGTTTATTGCAAAGGTAAATATACTTTCTATTTATGATAACTGCCCCGGTATTTTTTATATTTTTGGCAACATAAATTAATGCCTGATGTATCAAAACAGTTTTCCGCACAAACGTTACAGCCACACACTTGAGTTTTTAAAAAAGCACATTCCGGTAAATAATACCGTGCTGGACCTGGGTGTAGAAAATCCTTTTTCTCAAATTATGAAAAAGGAAGGCTATACGGTTTTAAACACTTCAGGAGAAGATTTAGATAACAACCAAAGCATTATAGAAAATGGCGGTTATGATGTATTTGCCGCTTTTGAAATTTTTGAGCATTTACTAAACCCATATACCGTTTTACAGAAAGTGCAGAGCGATAAACTTATACTATCAGTACCATTACGTTTATGGTTTAGCCCGGCCTATCGCAGCAAAACCGATATGTGGGACAGGCATTACCATGAATTTGAAGACTGGCAGCTTGACTGGCTTCTGGAAAAAACAGGCTGGGTAATTAAAGACAAAAAAAAATGGACGAACCCTGTTAAGAAAATAGGTATCCGTCCAATTTTAAGGTCTGTAACTCCAAGGTATTACATTGTATATGCCGAAAGACGTTAACCATAAAGTTTGTTAAAACTTAATTTAAGTTAATAAAAGAGGATTTACTATCCTTTTAATTACCACTATGAAATACTACGTTATAATACCCGCACATAATGAAGAAGCCTTTATGGGTGTCACCTTACAATCGCTTGCGGCGCAAACAGTCTTACCCGATAAGGCCATAGTGGTAAATGATAATTCCACCGATAGCACTGCAGATATTGTAAAAAAATTTGCAGCCACCTACCCTTGGATAAAATTAGTAAACCGAGACTCTTCGGCAGTACACTTACCCGGCAGCAAAGTAATACAGGCTTTTAATGCAGGTTATGGGGTTGTTGATGAAGCGTATGATATTATTGTAAAGCTGGATGCTGATTTAATACTTCCGCCCGATTATTTTGAAACAGTGCTTAATGCCTTTAAACAGGATAATAAAGTAGGTATGGCAGGTGGGTTTGCCTATATAGAAAAGAACGGGGAATGGGTTATTGAAAACCTTACCGATAAAGACCACATACGCGGGGCATTTAAAGCCTACAGAAAAGAACTTTTTTTAAAAATGGGGGGACTTCGCACCGCTATGGGCTGGGATACGGCAGATGAATTGCTGGCAAAATATTATGGCTGGAAAGTGATTACCTTGCCCCAGCTAAAGGTTAAACATTTAAAACCTACCGGGGCTAATTATAATAAAGCCTCCCGCTACAAACAGGGCGAAGCTTTTTACACACTGGGTTACGGGGCCGTAATTACCACAATAGCTGGAGCAAAACTTGCTATGCGTAAAAAAAAGCCATTATTGTTTATAGATTACATAAAAGGCTTTTATAAAGCACGGCGCACTAATACTCCCTTATTAGTAACACAGGAACAGGCTAAATTCATCCGGAAATACCGCTGGAAAAAAATGAAAGAAAAATTCTTGCCTTGAGAAGTATTAAAAAACTATTAACTAACAAGGAAAAGCCATTACAATTCGGTACATTAGCCGATATTTTCACATAAATGATTAAAATATTAACCCAGATTGGCCGCTATTTTCTCATGCTCATTGAGGTTTTTTACAAACCTACCAAATGGAAAGTAATGAGGCCTTTGATTTTTAAAGAGATTGACGACCTTATAATAGGCTCTATGGGCATTGTAAGCTTTATTTCTTTCTTTATAGGGGGTGTTGTGGCTATACAAACAGCGCTTAACTTAACGAGCCCGTTAATACCTAACTCGCTTATTGCTTTTGCCACAAGGCAATCGGTAATATTAGAATTTTCACCCACGTTTATCTCAATTATTATGGCAGGCCGGGCAGGGTCTTATATAACATCCAGCATTGGTACCATGCGTGTTACAGAGCAAATAGATGCGCTTGAGGTTATGGGTGTTAACTCCATAAATTACCTGGTGTTTCCAAAAATAATAGCTTTTTTATTATACCCGTTTGTTATATCAGTTTCAATCTTCCTGGGTATAGTAGGCGGTTGGCTTGCCGGAGTATTTGGCGGTTTTATAAGCAGCGAAGAGTTTTTAGATGGTATACAGAGAGATTTTATACCTTTTCATATAGGATACGCCTTTATTAAAACTTTTATCTTCGGCTTTATATTGGCTACCATACCTTCTTTTCATGGCTTTTACATGAAAGGTGGCGCACTGGAGGTGGGTAAGGCAAGTACGGTATCATTTGTTTGGTGCTGCGTGGTAATTATACTTTTAGATTATATTATAACCCAGTTACTGCTTAGCTAATGATAGAAATTAAAAACATAGAAAAATCATTTGGCGATACCACAGTATTAAAAGGTATATCGGCCACTTTTGAAACCGGTAAAACAAACCTGATTATAGGGCGAAGCGGATCTGGTAAAACAGTAATGCTAAAAACGCTTTTAGGAATACACCAGCCGGATAAAGGAAACATATCCTATGACGGACGTATATATAGTGAGCTTACACCTGATGATAAAAGGATGCTACGCACAGAAATAGGCATGGTTTTTCAGGGAAGTGCACTTTTTGACTCTATGACGGTTGAAGAAAATGTGGCATTCCCCCTAAGGATGTTTACCAGCAAACGCCGGAGTGAAATAAGAGAACATGTAAACCGTGTACTGGACAGGGTAAACCTGCAGGATGCCAATAAAAGATACCCCGCAGAAATATCGGGCGGTATGCAAAAAAGGGTAGCTATAGCCCGCGCTATAGTAAACAACCCGAAATACCTTTTTTGTGATGAGCCTAACTCCGGGCTGGATCCTGAAACGAGTATTGTAATAGATAAACTTATTCATGAAATAACGGTGGAATATAATATGACAACCGTTATAAATACCCATGACATGAACTCTGTACTGCAAATTGGGGAAAATATTTTATTCCTGAAAAATGGTATAAAAGAGTGGGAAGGCGACAAAGAAGAAATTCTTGAAACAAGAAACAAGTCTATTGTAGAATTTGTATATTCATCAGACCTGTTTAAAAAAGTACGCGAGAACCTGCTTGCAGAAGAAGAGGAAGAAAACAACAAAAAAGCTTAGGTTTTACCCTAAGCTTTTTTGTTCATAAAACTTTTCTTCTGTTTATAATTGCTTTAGCAGGTATACCCACCCGGTTACTTTTTTACCACTACCCATTGTGAGAATATAAAAATAAGTTGCTGTTGGCAAATCCCCCTTGTCAGACTGTCCATACCATTGGTTCTTATAATTCTTTTCGTGGTATACCTCAAGGCCATAACGGTTAAATATTTTTATTTCCCGTATATCAAGGTTAGAAAGGTCAAAATTATCATTCATACTATCTCCGTTTGGCGATATCCCCCTTGGTATTTTACACCAGGTACTTTCTACGTTTATAGACCCTGTCTCTGTACAGCCATCAGCATTAGTTACCGCAACAGTATATTCGCCCGGCATTTGCCCGCTTATATTAGCCTGTTCGCCTAAATAACTATAACCGCCCGGTCCTGTCCATTCAAAAAGCACTCCCGAAATTTCAGTAAGGTTATCTATCCATAGCATATATTCTTCATCAACACAACCACCATCAGGCACCACTGTAAATGCATTAGTATTTTGGCTAACTGTTACCTCCCTGCTTGCCGTACAGCCGTTGTTATCAACTGTTACCTGATAGGTGCCGGTTTCAAACACCTCTATGGCTCCGGTAGTAATATTTAATAAGTCTCCGTTCTGGTACCATGTATAATTCACATTATTATTAAAATTAATTCCTTCTACTGAAAGTACAACACTTTGTCCCTGGCACAGTAGCGTATTGCCTGCAATGGAAAAATCCGGCAGTGCATTTATTACCACATTGGCAACAACTGCATCAGAGGCACAGCCGTTTACGGTAGTTGTTACAGTATATGCGCCAGACATGTTTGGCGATACTGCAGAAAGCACAGGGTTTTGTTCGGTAGTACTAAAACCAGCAGGGCCTGTCCATAAATAAGTTGCACCGGGAACATTAGCTACCGAAAGCTGCACAGCCTCGCCCTCACAAACGGGTGCGGGTGTGGCCACAACAGGCGCATCAGGAATATCTTTAAGCTGTATGGTAACAACAGCTTCATCTGTTAAACCACAGGCATCATTTAATGAATATTTAAACGAGTAACTGCCCTGTGCTATGCCCTGTGTTGCAAACAAATTATTATTTAATGCTCCTGTATTATCAATATCCGTCCATGCGCCCCCTGTATCATAACCTGTAGTAAGGTAAGCCTCCAGGTTTATATCCTCCCCGGCATTACAAAGTGCCACAGTAGCATCGTTTCCTGCAAAAGGCAGCTCATTAGGTGCCACAGTATATTCAAGTGTCTGGTTAAGGCACGAAGTAGGGTCATCTGATAGTATGTTTACATAATATGTACCGGCATCGGTATCCGAATCAAAAGCCGGAAAAGTAAGCGATGATGTATTGCTGATAACAGTACCTGCTGCTCCTTCTTTAAACCATTCATACGTTAAAAAATCAAAATTAAGTATTGAAAGTACACTTTCTTCCCCCTCGCAAAAACCCGTTGCTTCAATTTCCAGAGGGTCAAGCTCATTAATATCAAATTGAATGTTTCTTATATTACCGCAATCATCGGTAACCCTAAAATTATACGTAGCTGGCTCAAGCCCGGAAAATAAATTGGACTCACCATTATCAATAACAAAAGGGTCGCCATTTTTTTGCGTAATCATATACATTAAAGGCGGAACCCCTTCTGCAATTACGGCAACCTCTGTTAAACCTGAGCTGCATGGAAAGCTATAAGCATCTGTAATTACCGGACCACCGTCAAAAGAAAATTCTTCAACAACATTTACACAAAGCTCACTGCCCGGCATGCCGTTAGCATAAGTAAAATTCACTTTAATAATCCTGAAATCACCCGTAAAGGCAAGATTGATATTATTGGTATTATTAAGTAACTGTAAAGCAGTATTATTATTAGGCTGCACACCCTCGGTATATGGTAGCCCGGTGGCCGGGTGCACCCATACACCTGCTTCTTCATCATACACCTGTAGCCAGTAAGTATTTAAAAAACCGTTGCTTGTATTGTGCAGGTATAAATCAAAAGAACCGCAATGTGGGGTGAGGTCTACATCATTAGCCGTAATATGGTAGCCCTGCACTATTATATCCTGCTGCACCATACCGCCACATAAGTCTACCACATTAAAAGTATACAAACCCTCTGGCAGTGTGTTCATATAAAAATTATTACCAGAAATATTACTGCTTACATCTAAAGGCAAATCTGCAGTAAAACCCTCCGGGGCTTCTGTAATACTAATAGAGACAATGCCTGTGCCAGAACTGCTAAGTGCTATAGAGCCATAACCTTCCTGGCACCCCGGGCGCTGTTGTACTGTTAATTGCTGCCCCGCAGCATATAATGCAGCCGGTACATCATGCTCTTCTCCGCACGAGTCTGTCAGGGTAAACAGATAATCGCCAATAGGCAGGCCCGGCATTATAAAAACACCTTCGTCATCTAAAAAAGCACTGACATCCTGTGGCAAGGTTCCTGTATAATCATTAGGGGCTTCTGTAATACTTATAGCTACAATTTCTCTCCCCGGTATCATTATATTTATTGTTCCTGTAGGCGCACAGTTTTGCAATTGTGTTACAACCTGCGGGTTAACTTCAGGGGGCGTTACCTCAAAATCATACACAGCCACACTACCACAGGCATCAGTTATGGTAACGCTGTAATTGCCTTCCGGCACATAATTTCCACTCTGCCCATAAGTAATTAAAGCGGTATCAAAATCAGGATGTTCTTCATTATAATCAACCGGGTTAAAACCTTCCGGGGCGGCAGTAAAATCAACCGTTACCGGACCTTTAAAAGTATAGAGCTCTAATGTGAAAATAAAATCGTCACAATTCTCAACAGAGATAGTATTAATTACATTAAATTCTGCATCTACATTATTGGTAGGTTTTGTAAACGTATTGCCACATACATCTGTTATCTGCAGGCTGTAGGTGTATGCCTCACCGGGATAAAACGGTATAGCCTGGGTAGCCGTATTATAATCAGCTCCGTTGGCTATGGTTTGTGACAGCCCCACCGGGGTGCCGCCCCCGGGTGGGTAAACGGTATATTGCAAGGTAACCGGAAAGAAAATTTCCAGTGCGCTAGGGCAATAAAAGTCATTCCTCACAATAATATGATTACATTCCGGCAGTTCTCCTGTTAAAGCTGTCCCGGTTAATATAGTTATATTGGTGGCAAGCTGTACCAATTGAAGGGTTACCACAACGGCTTCGCCGCAATCATCATATACGCGCACCTGATATGTACCTACAGGTAAATTATTTAACACATTTGAGGGTTGCGGCGGCAGCGTAACCGGACCTTCCATAATTTCGTAACTAACCGCATTGCCAGAAGTTACATTTACAGTTATTTTTCCATCATTGCCGCAGCGCACATTTTGCCCCTGTAATGTGTAAGTTAAGGGCACCACATTGTTAGCAATAGTAGCCGAAGCGGTAGCCGTATTGGAAAGCCCTCCTAATGTTTGTGTGGCAACTACCAGGTAATTGCCGGCGGTGAGCCCACCTACATAAGAAGCATTTACGGTAGTAACAGCAGTAGTGGTATCAGGCAACAAATATACCTGATAAGCCATAGTAGCCGAAGGGTTTATACCCGTAACTGTAAAAGCTAAAGAGCCATTACCAAGACAGGTTTGCGCTGTGGGGGTTACAGTAAGGGTAAAATTTGGTAATTGGGAAAAACATAAAGATGTGAAAGTAAGGCATAGTAAAATATACAATGCCCTGATTGGTTTGGTTGGGTACATGAGCGATTTTTTCTTTAAAAATAAAAACTTTAAGTTTATTACTGTTAAAGAAAACCAAATTTAACATAATAATGCTCAGGGCAATACTTCTACCTCAGCATTGGGGCTAAAGAGATAAATTTTACCTGTGCTTACTTCCAGGCACTCAAAACGCTTTATCCGCTGGGCGCCCTTTTTAAAAATTTTGCCGTTGTAGATCCTGAAATTTTGGCCATAGGGTACCTGAAAAATATAGGTTTTTCCATTTTCTTCGTCATATTCTTTCAAGGCTATGGATAGTGTAGCATCTGTATCACTGCTGGCTTTAGGGTTGCGGAAATGCCTTGCTATAAGAGGCAATAAACGTGCAGGGAATATCTCGGGCCGGATAAAGGGTACCATAAGCCTCTGGAAAGTGCTTTTCCATTCATTACCATGCGGTTTTATATGGCGCCCATATTTTTCAAAAGCGGCTAAATGTGCTATTTCATGCACCAAAGTAATAAGAAAACGGTATTTATTAAGATTGGCATTTACCGTTATACGGTGGTAGCCTGAGGCATCACGGTGATAATCTCCGTGGCGGGTTACACGCTCATTCACAATTTTAAGATGCACCCCATAATTTTTTATCATTTCAAAAACAGGGGCAAGTGCATGTTCAGGCAAATAAGGCGCTAATACTTCTTCCATTCCAAAAAATTATGGTGTAGTGCTGGATACCTCCAGTACTTTTCCATTATAGTATTTATTTCCGGTAAGGGTAAATTCATATATATACTCTGCCATTTCTCTAGCCGAAAGCGGGGCCACATACCCGGGAAAAGCTTCCTGCAGCATTTCGGTATTTACAGCCCCAAGAGCCAGCACATTAAAAGCTATACCCTGTTCTTTATATTCTTCTGCCAGCAATTCTGATAAGGTGATAACTGCCCCCTTGCTGGAACTGTATGCCGAAAGTCCGGGAAATTTTACTGTACCTTTTACACCACCTATGCTGCTAATGGTTATTACATGGCTGCCACTTTTCATAAAAGGCAATACTACACGGTTTAATGCTGCTACCCCAAACACATTTACTTTGTATATGTATTCAAACTCTTTTGCTGTTATAGCCGAGAAAGGTTTGTGCAACAATGCCCCGGCATTGTGCAGCAGGGCATCTACATGTTTCCATGATGTTTTTAAAAAATCATTAACCTGCGCTAACGATTCCGGTTCTGCCAGATCTAATGCCAAACAGGTTATTTTTTCATTATCGAGTAAGGTTTTCGGCATGTTGCGAGACAACGCCAAGACATTATGCCCGGCATCTGCAAAAAGCAATGCCAGTTCATACCCAATACCCCTGCTGGTACCTGTTATTATTATATTTTTCATTCTTCTTTCAGTACTATTTCTTTAGTAGGCGCATTAACCATTTTATCCATAACCGGAATTATCTGTTGTATGAATGATGTCATGTGCATCAAATCCATATTTTCAAATTCATCCTTTACATCATGATAGTAATCAAAATTAGTAAAATCAAATGTACTCAGCGTTTGTGAAGGCACGTGGGACTCCAGGTAAAACGAATAATTGTCAGACCTGCGGAACAACTGGTATTTAATAGCTTCCGGCAGGTTGCCAATAAGGTTTTTGCCGGCATACTCATTAAATTTCTCACCCATGTTGCTGGTACCCCAACCTGTAAGATAAGCCAGTATATCACGCTGCATGGGTACGCCTACCATTTCAAACTCTACCATGGTGTAAATGTTTAGGCCCTGTTTTGCCAGTTTATCTGCCAAATGCCTTGAGCCTAAAAGACCCTCTTCTTCTCCTGAAAAAAAGCAAATCATCACACTGCGCTTGTTGGATTTTGTTTTACCAAAATAATTGGCCAACTCTGTCAAAACGGTACAGCCGGAAGCATCATCATTAGCACCATTATAAATACTATCCAGCGTTGGCGGGTTTTTAGATACGCCAATATGGTCATAATGCGCGCCAAAAATCACAAACTCATCTTTAAGTTTAGGGTCATTACCTTCAAAGTAGCCCACTATGTTATAAGTAGTTTGAGGATAATTAGAAAGTGTATCATTAAACGTGGCAAAATATGGTTTGGCCCCATTTTTCACCAATATATCGGTAAGGTAATCTGCAGCCTGCTCAAGTTCTTCGCTACCACTCTGCCTTCCCTTTAACTCATCTGAGGCTAAAAACTGGATGGTTGCTTTAACCGATTCCTGCTTCACTGTATAGTCTTTGGTAGTTTCAGCAACATTTTTTTTGGAGGAGCAGGAAATTATAAAACCTGCGGTTAACACCAGTAAAAATATTTTCTTCATGTATGTGTTTGTTTTCGTAGCTAAAATAAGAAAAACAACGCAAAACCACACATCTGCCGGATTTATAAACGCTTTTAGCCTTCTATAGTGCGAAACGTTAAATTCACCCTTGGTTTTATAACTTTTTTAGTGGGTGGCAGGCGGTGCAGCCAATGGCCTTGTGTAGTACCTTTCATCACCAACAGGCTGCCATGCCCTAACAAAAGTGATATTGTTTCTTTAGTCTGCTTATGCTTAAAAGCAAATTTACGTTCGGCGCCAAAACTCATAGACGCTATTGCTCCATTCTTTTTGAGGTCTTTTTCGGCATCGCTATGCCAGGCCATACCTTCTTCTCCCGTATGGTAAAGGTTTAGCAGGCAGGAGTTATACGTTTCGCCAGTATGTTGTTCGGCAAGCTTTTTAAGTTCCAGTAATTCAGGCGTCCAGGGCAATGCCTGCTTGGTGGTATTGCTATAGGTATATTTAAAAGGGCTGTCGCCATACCAGGCTACTTTACGTTTTGTAATAATCAATTTACCATAAATAACGGCTTCGTCATTACGCCAGGCAATGGTATTTAAAAGCGCTTCAAGGTATGTCTCGGCTTCTGTATTATGCACTACAATGCCAAGATAATTCACCTCACCATCATAAGGAAGCAGATTATCATTATTTTGAAGTTGCGGAGTAAATAAATCCATTTATATTTTTCGGTTTACCTGCCTGAAAGTAAGGTTAATTCTGGGTAGTATATCTTTAGCTGTTTTAGGTACGTGGTGTTCCCAATGCGTTTGTGTAGTACCAGCCATAAGGAGTAGTGTACCATGGGTAAGCAGGATTTCCTGCATGGGGATATCCTTTCGGGTTTTATGCCGTAAACGAAACGGGCGCGTTTCTCCAAATGAAACCGAAGCTATAACCTGGTTTTTATCAAATTTCTCTGTCCGGTCGCTGTGCCAGCCTACACCGTCTTTCCCGTTTCGGTACAGGTTTAATAACACACCGTTAAATTGCAGCTGTACCTCTGCCTCCACTTGCTTTTTTATTTCAAGCAATTCGGGAGTCCACATATTACCCTGCTTATTTTCGATGATGGTATCTTCATCCCCATACCAGGCTATCATACGGGGGATAATGTGGGTTTTATCATAAATATTCCAGTCAGCTTCCTGCCATGGCGTTTGTTGCCGTAAATTTTCATAATACCTGTCTGCCTGTTGTTTTGGTATAAAGCCTTCATACAGCATCACGTCGGCATCCGGCAGTTGAAGTAAAATTTTTTTAGGTGGGCTGCTTGTAAAAATATCGGTATCGTCAAATAAATTCATAATATCTCCTCCATAATATTTTCCTGCAAAATCTGTGCCTATAAAAGTTAAACCCCCATCAGCACGGCTAATGGGGGTTTAAATATAAAATAAACGCTGTAATGCTTATGCAAGCATGGTTACAGGGTTCTCAATGTATTGTTTAAGCGTTTGCAGGAACTGTGCCCCTGTAGCGCCATCTATAGTACGGTGGTCACACGTTAACGTAACAGTCATAGTATTTCCTACCACTATCTGTCCGTTTTTAACTACTGGTTTTTGTACTATAGCACCCACAGAAAGTATAGCAGAGTTAGGTTGGTTGATGATAGAAGTAAACTCCTGTATGCCAAACATACCCAAATTAGAAACAGTAAATGTACTGCCATCCATTTCGGCAGGACTAAGTTTTTTACTCCTTGCTTTTCCAGCAAGGTCTTTTACTCCTGTACCTATCTGAGAAAGGCTCATCTGGTCTGTAAACTTAAGTACCGGCACCACAAGGCCATCTTCTACCGCTACGGCAACACCAATACTAATATGCTTGTTATAAACGGTAACATCATCTTTCCATACAGTGTTTACCTGAGGATGTTTGCGAAGCGCCATAGCGCTGGCCTTAATTACCATATCATTAAAAGACACTTTGGTATCAGGTAATCCATTAATAACATTTCTCGAAGCTATGGCTGCATCCATATCAAGCTCTATGGTAAGGCTGTATTCCGGAGCAGTAAATTTAGATTCGGCAAGGCGGCGCGCAATGGTTTTACGCATCTGGTTATTTTTAACCTCTTCGGTTTTTACTTCACCAACCGGGGTATAAACTGGGGCAGCCTTGGCAGCAGGTGCTGCTTCTTTAGCAGCAGGCGCCTGTGCCTGTGCAGCGGCGGCTGGCTTAAAGTCTTCAATATCTTTTTTAACAATACGACCATTTTCGCCTGTACCTTTTACCTGGCTTAGCTTTATACCTTTCTCTTCAGCCATTTTACGGGCAAGCGGAGAAACAAATACACGGCCACCATCGGCAGTCTCGGTAGTTTCATCGCCTTTTGAAGTTTCTTCTTTGTTTTCTTCTTTAGCCTGGGGTGCAGCTTCCTCCTTGCTTTCAGCAGCCGGGGCATCTGCGCCACCCTTATAATTTTCGGCAATACCACTAACATCTGTACCTTCAGGACCAATAATAGCCAGTACACTATCAACCGGGGCAGACTCACCTTCCTGTATACCTATGTACAGCAATGTACCTTCGTTAAAACTTTCAAACTCCATAGTGGCTTTGTCTGTTTCAATTTCAGCAAGTATATCGCCTTCATTTACTTTGTCACCTACTTTTTTAAGCCATGTAGCCACAGTACCTTCGGTCATGGTATCGCTCAGGCGTGGCATAGTTACCACCTTCACCCCTTCAGGAAGCGAAGCCGAAGCCGATTTTTTTTCTTCAACAGGTTTTTCTTCTGTTTTCTCTTCTTTGGCTTCAGGTTTGTCCTGCTGTTTCGGTGCCTCTTCTTTAGCAGGGGTTTCCTCTCCGCCTTTGCCTTCAAGCAATGGTTTGTAGTCTTCGCCCTCTTTGCCAATTATTGCTAGCACACTGTCAACCGGGGCGGTATCCCCTTCCTGAATGCCTATATATAATAAAGTACCTGCATCAAACGCCTCAAATTCCATTGTGGCCTTATCGGTTTCTATTTCTGCAAGTATATCACCTTCATTTACTTTGTCACCAACTTTTTTAAGCCACGTAGCAACGGTACCTTCTGTCATGGTATCGCTCAGGCGCGGCATAGTTATAATTTTTGCCATGGTTGTTATTGTAATTTATGTGGTAAAAAAGGATAGTCTTCCTGTGCGTAAACAACGTCATACATAACGCTTAAGTCCGGATACGGAGATTCTTCCGCAAATTTTTCGCACTCGCTTACCAAGTCTTTTACTTTTTGGTCAATCGCTTCAATTTCCTCTTCTGTAGCGTAGTTATTTTCTTTTATAATATCCAGAACCTGTGTAATAGGGTCTATCTTTTTGTATTCCTCCACTTCATCTTTAGTACGGTAGTGCTGCGCATCACTCATAGAGTGTCCGCGGTAACGGTACGTTTTCATTTCAAGAAATGTAGGGCCGTCTCCCCTGCGAGCGCGGTCTACAGCTTCCTGCATGGCCTCAGCCACTTTAACCGGGTTCATACCGTCTACAGGGCCGCAAGGCATTTCATAACCAAGACCCAGTTTCCATATATCGGTATGGTTTGCCGTACGCTCTACCGAGGTACCCATGGCGTAACCGTTATTTTCGCAAATAAATACTACCGGAAGTTTCCAGAGCATTGCCAGGTTAAAGGTTTCGTGTAATGATCCCTGGCGTACAGCACCGTCGCCCATATAACATAGGGTCACACCACCTGTTTCAAAATATTTATCGCCAAATGCTAAACCGGCACCAAGGGGAATTTGCCCCCCCACAATACCGTGGCCGCCATAAAAGCCTTTTTCTTTACTGAATATGTGCATTGAGCCGCCAAGACCTTTAGAAGTACCTGTGGCTTTACCCAAAAGCTCTGCCATAACCCTTTTTGGGTCTACACCCATGCCAATTGGCTGAACGTGGTTACGGTAAGCGGTTATCATTTTATCTTTAGACAGGTCCATAACATGCAGTGCGCCTGCAAGTACAGCCTCCTGGCCATTATATAAGTGAAGGAAACCTCGGACTTTTTGTTGTATATACAAGGCGGCAAGCTTATCTTCAAACCTACGCCAAAACTGCATATTTTCATACCAATCAAGGTACACTTCTTTTGTAACTTCTTTCATTGCTTAATTAATTGCTAATGTATTGTATAATGTTTTCCTAAAAAAAGCGCAAACAGTTTCCTCACACAAATTTGCGAAGGACAAAAGTAAAACATACTATTAATAAGTAAAAGCATAAAATTAAGTATTTTACTTTTTTTGTCTGTTATGTTATAAATAAATATACGCTACAAAAAGGGAGGCACTTAAAACGTCCTCCCCTGTATTATAAATAGCTACTGTCAAAAACCAAAGGCAACAGGTTTTGCAATGATGCTGAACAGTATATTTTCCCGGTACTGCCCATAAACCATATTTCTATAGGCCCTTGCTGTTTCATTTCATACTCCGCAATAGACTGCCTGCAGGCACCACATGGCGGTATTGGGCTTGTGGTTTCTTTTTCATCGGCTGCTGCCGTAATAGCCATCTTATTTATTTTAATCCCCGGGTATGCTGCCCCGGCGTGAAAAATGGCCACTCTTTCGGCACATAAACCGGAAGGGAATGCAGCGTTTTCCTGGTTAGAGCCCTGCACCGTTATGCCATTATCAAGTAAAACGGCTGCCCCAACCCTGAATTTTGAATAGGGCGCATAGGCCTTTTTACGGGCTTCTACTGCTTTTTGCATCAGCTCATACACATCAACAGGCAATTCATCCAGAGAATGATAAACCGTAAAAGATGATGTGATGCTGATGTGCTCCATATATTAATATTCGTAATACTCGTCTCCAAAGTTAAAGCTAAGCGAAAAACGAAGTGTATTTTCGAGCGGGTTGCGTATTTGTGATGCAGAGAACAGGTATGACAAATCTATTTTAACAATAGTATATTTAAAACCTGCACCCAATGAAAAGAATTTACGTGCTCCTTTATCTTTACTCTCGTTAAAATAACCTAACCTTACCGCAAAAGCATCCTGATAAAGGTATTCGGCACCCAGTGAATAGGTAAACTCTTTTAACTCTTCACGGAAACCACCCGGGGCATCGCCAAATGATTTGAATATACCCGACACCCAGTTAATATCATTATATCTTTGATTTAATATAGTATAATCTGAATTATCTATTTCGCCATCGTCATTAAAATCTTCTACATCCTGTGGTGTAGGCACCAATAATTTAGTAGTTTCTACATTTACGCCAATTTTATTGTATTCATCAAAAATAAAATCAAAACCACCACCAAGCCTCATATTGGCCGGTAAAAAGTTTGAACTCAATTCAGGGTCATTGTCATAGCTTATTTTAGGCCCAAGGTTCTGAAAATTGAAACCCAACCTCCAGCGGCCGTCAAAATCTGAATATGGCATTTCTTCAGACTGGTAAAAACCCGAAAGGTCAAAAGCATAAGAAGTAGCCGCACTGGCATCGCCACCACCTGCTGCTTCGGGTATTTTAAGGTTTGAGCTTATAAACCGTCCTGCTACCGACATGGCAAAACGCTCACTAAGTTTAAGTGAATAAGAAAGGTCTACAGAGAGTTCATTAGGGCTCCTTGTAACCGGCACTTCATTTGGGTCGCCCGTTTGCCTTAGTTCTATATCGCCAAGCCCAAAATAACGCAGGCTACCTGCAAATGAACTACGTTCATTAAACCTATTGAAATAATTTATCTGGCCTAAAGAGATATCATTAGCTATATCTGTTAAATAAGGTGTATAACTAAAAGCCACGCCCTGCCCGGTTGATGCAAAAGCATATTTTGCGGGGTTCCATTGCTGCGAAAAAACATCGGTAGAGGTTGCTACCCCCTGGTCTCCCATACTGGCAGCCCTGGCATCGGCAGCAATAAGTAAAAATGGCACACCTGTAGTTATTACATGTGTGTCGTTCTGGGCTTTAACTAATTGTACTCCTAAAAAACAAATAGCAAACAATAGTATTTTTTTCATTTTTATATTGAAATTAATGGGTCACAAATATAGTATTTTTTACAGCAACACAAGTTTTTCGTATTTTTCTGCCGTTTTATGGGTTACAGTAGAGCGTACCGTAAGTTTATAAATATACACACCTTTACCAATCCTGTCTCCAAAATCATCACGACCATCCCATTTTATATCCCGGCACAAAAATCCATCGGTAGTAACAGACTGGTTAATGGTTTTTACAATTTTACCGGTTACGGTAAATACCTGCACCTGCACATCAAGGGGTTCAAAAGGCCTGTTATGGTTAAACCAGAATTCGGTATAGCTTACAAAAGGGTTTGGATAGTTTAATACTTTGTCCAGTTTTAGTTCATCTTCTCCGGTTACTACAAACTGAATTTCGGCAGTAACAAGGTTATTATACACATCCCATGCTTTAAACTGTAAGGTATGCAAGCCTTTTTCCAGGTTTACAAACGGATACCTAACCTTACCCCGCATGTAATCGTCAAGTTCCGTTTCATAATAATCATTCATAATGAATGGATGGGTTTCATCACCGTCTAATATCCCCAAAATATCGTGGCCTATACCGCTTGCTGTATTAATACCATGTTCATCTTCCAGAAAAGCGAGTAAATAAGGCGAATTATTGGTAATACCACCCGATACAAATGATTCATCATTCATATACAGCCGCACTACCGGCGCTGTGTTATCTTCCTCTGCATTGTTATTTATCCCTCCTATCTGTATAGAATTATCATAACCCGTCTGGTCTTCAAGCACATTATTTTTTTTAGAGTAAAGACTCACCCGGCCTTCACCTATCGGTATACGTATATCCCGCGGCACAATAAACCCAAATTCAAAATGTCCGTTGGTTACCGTAGCATTACCCCTAAAAATGGTTTCGCCCAGTATTGTAAACTCATGCTTATCACTATCATTGTTTGTATCGTTAGCCAGTGTAGTTTTATCAATAGGCTTATCAAAAACAGATGCTTCAAGCTCACCATTATAGCTACCCAGCAAATTATTGGCCTCATCTGTAATAATACCGCCCAGTTTTACATATGAAAGTGCACTGAGCACTTCGGTTGATCCCGCCACCGGAACACCATTAATTTCTGTAAGCACAATATTAGGTTTGGGTATGGCCAGCATAAGGGCCGGGTCGCCTACAAATGATATGTTTTTATTACCGCCGCTGCTTGATATTTTGGTTAGGCGCAAGGCTTCAGCCATTGTAGGGTATTGTGTGGTTGGTTGCCCAAAAGCATATAATTTATTGGTAAGGGTATCACTAAATGTATTTGCCTCAGTAATATACAACTCCCGCGTTGTGGTTATCATGGCAATAGCCCCCCCTTTTGGATTCCAGTAGGTGTACTCTCCCGTTGTAGGGAGGTAAGGGTTATCAAATTTTGTAAGCTGGCAGGTAGCCGTTACAAACAGCGGATACTTATATTGGTTGGTGAGGTTTTGCGCATCTTCAGCTTCAAAAAGCCGCTCACTCGCCAGGCCCCTTTCGCCACCATGCCCCAGATAACTAACCACCAATGCCCCATAGTTTATGGAGCGCATCAGCTCTGCTTTTGCTTCGGGGTAACGCTGCCCGCCTGCCGAGGCTTCCTGCACCCAGGCATCTTCATATATTTTGCGTACATTTACAAATGGCCTGTATAAATTTATCTCTTCAACCAGGTCTTCCATTTGGGTAACAAATCCACTTGAACCATCACCGTCAAGGTCATCTGCCACAACAATATACTCGTTACGCCATCTGCCGTATGATTCAGGATTGAGATATTCTGACACCTTATTTACCATTTGGTCAGCCTGCACACCATCATTTACCAGCATACGGCCTACAGCAATATCAAGCGCCTCACTACCACTAAGCATCCGCCCTTCATTATCATCCATAAGCCCAAAAAAATCATCTGACACAAAAGCTGCCACCTCACTGTAGTTTGAACTGGGCGACGTATCGCTATAGAAATGAAATGAAGGTACTATATTGTTATTATTAGGTATACGGTTTTTATAATCAAAAGAGGTGTCGCCGAACATACACAGGTATTTAATCCTGTTTTGTATTGACGACGCATTGTTATACACGTATTTAACAAAATTACGTATAGCCCCAATATCCTGCTTCCCCGAAGAAAATTCCTGGTAAATATTTTCAAGGTCTACCACTTTTACATTTATATCTTCATGGCTGTGGTGCAGGTTAGCAAGTGTTTCGGCATTACTGTGCAAAAAAGCGGGGGTAACTATAATATAGTCTACATCCTGAAACTGCCCCTGGCTGTTTTTAAAAATAGTGCCTTTAAGGTTTTGGTTAGCTACCCTTGTATCCCCTTCACGCAATGGCGAATAAAAATCATTTGGCACAACTGTTATATACTGCCTTAACTCGCCCATAGCCGCTTTAAATGAAAAAGCTGCTCCTGCATCGTTAGTTATACTGCTCACATTATATATATCAGTAATATCCCAAACTTCAGTTATACCCGTAGCATTGCTAAAATTGTACTGTATTACACCAACATCATTAGCTGCATCATTATAACGGAACCTAAATTGCTTATTATTTCCTTTTAACTGCCTTTTAGCCTGCAAAATTATATAATCAAGCCAGGCATTAGAGCCGGGGAAACCATTATTGTTATAGGTGAGGGCTACCGTTATGGCCCCGCCAGAAGCATTAAAGGTATTGGTGAGCCGTGCATCTGTAGCAAATGTATGTACAGCCGGGGGTGTGAAACCCAGGGTACCAATTGCCGCAGCATTTGCTGTAACAGCCATTGATGTGTTGCCTAATGAATTGGCTGCTGCGCTTACTGTTATTTTTACAGGTACAGATGTATCAATATCCGGAACTTCAAAATCAAACTCCTGTTCATTATTAATATTGAATTGTTCACCCAGCCATTTACGGCCAACCCGGGCAATATTTACAAGATCCTGTTCATGATACTGATATTCATCAAAAGTAGAAACATTTAAAGTTGGTGCCGATGCTGGCTGCAGCTGTTGCTGTATACGTTTACCGGGGCCACTGCCCGATGTAACATAATAATAGGAACGGCTGGCATATAAATTATTATGTGTACCGCTTTCCTCATTCCAGTTATCAACTCCTTCGGCATATAGTAATATATAATCGCCACTATCAAAATCGCCATCTTCTTCTCCCACAAAACGCACAGCATTCTCTTCAAGGTCGGCCGGATAAGGCGTAGCATTTAAAAGTGGAAGCATGCGCCCGCCATTGCCATAAATTTTAATGTTACGCGGATCGGTATTTACATTAAAGCCCAGCGATTGCAAAAACCCTTTGGTAATTTTATAAACGCCCGATTTTTCTACATAAAACCTGTACCATGACCCGGAGGCCACTACAGAATTTGAAATTGAATTAAAATCTGATGTACGTGCAGCGTTTCTCTGATTTGCTATAGTAAAAGTATACTGAAATGATTTTACACGCTTGTACGCGTTACCTTCTTTTATAATAGGATTAATAGATAAATCAGCATAATATACAGAACGGGCGATGACCGTTTGCAATACAGGGTTTATTACCCCCGTTAAAACATTAGGATTAAGGTCACCAAGCTGCTCCTTGGTTATACTTTCATAGGTAACGCGGGTAACCTGCAGCGAACTTGCGTTTGCCGGGCCATTTACAGGTATACGCATTGCAAAACCAAGCTGCCTTAAAGTGGCATCATACTGCATGTAATTTGCATCAAATTGCGGAATCTCTACCTTGGTATCACCTATAAAAGTCACCTGCCCGTCAACCCAGCTTAGTGTCACTTCGCCCGCCTGTTGCGCAAAACAAAGCGCCGAAAGAAGAAAAAATGAAATAATAAAAGTAGTTTTCATCAATAGCAAAACGTAAAGCCCGGCATTATATTACGGGTAAAAAATATTTTTTTATCATCCTGAACTGCAATATTACTTTAAAAACTGCGTTTAGACAGAAGTTAATGCACAGAATTTTGGATTTTTATTAAAAATTATAAAATGACGTTGCAGTTTAATGGTTAATTATTATATTGCGCCACAAAATTATTACCTAGATGAAAGTTAACAAGATCACAGTTCTAAGAATGTTACTGGCAACGGCGGTAACTGTTGGATTTACCGGCTGTAGTAAAAAGGGCTCCGGAGGGGGTAATACATCTACAGCTACAGGATGGAAAATTAATGACAAGAAGGGTGGTTTCCAACACAACTCTAAGTACAAGCAGCAGGAAGCTGCACCAGGGCTTGTACCGGTTGAAGGCGGAACATTTACCATGGGAAGGGTTCAGGACGATGTGATGCATGACTGGAACAATACTCCTACACAGCAGCACGTTCAGTCATTCTTTATGGATGAAACCGAAGTTACTAACGTTATGTATATGGAATACCTTGACTGGCTTAAGAGGGTATATCCACCTACTGAGGAAAATTATAAAAACATATATGTGGGCGCTTTGCCTGATACGCTTGTATGGAGAAGCTCGCTTGGTTATAATGAAACCATGACCAAGTACTACTTAAGGCACCCATCGTATGCAGATTACCCTGTTGTAGGTGTAAACTGGATACAGGCTGTTGAATTTAGTAAATGGAGAACTGACCGTGTAAACGAAGGTGTACTTGAACAAGAGGGTTACCTTAAAAGAGATTCAAAAATTACCGATGTTACAGCAGAAAGTACTTTTAGTACAGAAGCGTATTTAGACAGCCCTAGCAAAAGCCGTGGCGGTAACGAAGAAATTGTGCTTAAAGGCCGTAATAATAAGCTTGCCGGAAAAGAGGATGCTACAAATGTGTATGCACAGCTTACCTCTGGTATTATTTTACCTGAATACAGGCTGCCAACCGAGGCAGAATGGGAATATGCTGCAATAGCCCTTGTGGGTAACCGCGAGTATAACCTGTACAGGGGTAACAAAAAATACCCATGGAAGGGCCAGTACACCCGTAACGGTTCAAGACAAAGCAAAGGCGACCAGCTTGCCAACTTTAAACAAGGTAAAGGTGACTACGGAGGAATTGCAGGATGGAGCGATGATAATGCAGATATTACTGCACCTGCAAAAACATATCCACCAAATGATTTTGGCCTTTATGATATGGCCGGAAACGTAGCAGAGTGGGTAGCTGACGTATACCGCCCAATAGTTGATGACGAAGGTAACGACTTTAACTACTACCGTGGTAACGTTTATATGAAAAATAAGATTGGTGATGATGGCAGGGCAGAAATTGTAACTGCAGAAACCATTGAATATGATACGCTTGCTAACGGAAGAATACAATACCGTAACCTGCCGGGACAAATAGCCCAGGAGCAAATTACATCTGAAGATACTTACCTAAGGCAAAACTACACCCGCAGTGACAACAGGAACTGGAGGGATGGTGACAGGCAGTCTACGCGTTATTATAATTTTGGTGATGAAGCAGACCCTTCTGCAGACCAAAGGATGTACGACAGCCCTAAACACCTTGTTGCAAAAGACAGCCTTGGTAACATGTTAAGGGAGTATGACAAATCTGACACCAGGACTACACTTATAAACGACAATGTACGTGTTTATAAAGGTGGTTCATGGAGAGACAGGGCTTATTGGTTAGACCCTGCACAAAGAAGGTATTACCCTCAGGATATGGCTACAGACTATATCGGGTTTAGGTGTGCCATGTCTAAGGTAGGACCTAAAAATGGTAAAAAAACAGCCCATAACTAATATGGTGCACTCAAAATAAATTAAAAAATAAGCCCTATATTAGGGCTTATTTTTTTGCACAGTATTAAACCCTGAATATATGACAACAGAAGAGCTGTACCGTTATTTTACTGAATGTAGCGGCATATGCACTGATACCCGTAAAATTTCCGAAGGCTGTATGTTTATAGCCCTTAAAGGAGAAAATTTTGATGCCAATGCTTTTGCCGCTGAAGCCCTTAAAAAAGGGGCAAAATATGCGGTTATTGATACTGAGGAATATTCGGCTGGTACAGATACCCTGCTGGTAGAAAATAGCCTTGCAGCCCTGCAACAGCTGGCAAAGTACCACCGCAGGCAATTGGGGCTGCCTGTTATTGCCCTTACGGGCAGTAACGGCAAAACCACAACCAAAGAGCTTATAAACGTAGTACTCTCTCAAAAATATAGTACCAAGGCTACTATAGGCAACCTTAACAATCATATTGGGGTTCCGCTTACTTTGTTATCTTTTACAAAAGATACCGAAATAGGTATTGTAGAAATGGGTGCTAACCACCAGAAAGAAATTGAATTTTTATGCACCCTTGCCGAACCTAATTTTGGCTATATCACCAATTTTGGCAAGGCACACCTGGAAGGCTTTGGAGGATATGAAGGTATTATTAAAGGTAAAAGCGAGCTTTATGATTACCTTAAACAGCATACTAAAACTGCTTTTGTAAATCTTGATGACACCATACAGAAAGAAAAAACAAAAGACATTCCCCGCATAACCTTCTCGGTTACTGATTATAACTGCGATGTAAAAATTGATACCATAGATGCCAACCCGTTAGTAAATGTTAAATATAACGGCATCCACATACAGTCAAACTTAATCGGGTTATACAATGCTACCAACATTTGTGCTGCCATTGTTATAGGGCATTATTTCAAAATAAGCGATGTAAAAATTAAAAGTGCCATAGAGGGGTATACACCATCAAACAACAGGTCGCAACTGTTTGAAAAAGACAGTAACACCATTATATTAGATGCCTATAATGCTAACCCAAGCAGTATGGCTGCCGCACTTGAAAACTTTTTACAGCTTGATGCCCAAAACAAAGTGGCTATACTGGGCGATATGTTTGAACTTGGTAATGAGAGTGATAAAGAGCATAAAAAGATAATTGATTTATTGCACGGCAAAGAACTTACCGTTTATTTTGCCGGAACGTTTTTCTACAGCAACCGTAACAATGAGAGTAACAGGCACTTTTATAAAAACTTTGAAGACCTGGCCGATGGTGTAAGTAACACAAGGCACAGGGGCAGCACTATACTCATAAAGGGATCAAGGGGTATGGCGTTGGAAAGGGTACTGGAGGTAATATAATAAAAGTAAATAGTATTTTTGCAGAAAAATTGAAGGCAGGTTTTGGATAAGATGCTATATTTTTCGGATAATGAGATTAAAGGTGTTACCCCACCCAAACGGTTTACTTTTCCTTTTTTTTACCAACCCCATAAACTTAGCGAAATAGCCGCTGAAAAACTGCAAAACTACCTGCAAAGCCAAACGGATATAATACATAACTTTGGCCTTGGTGATGCTGCCGAAGGCCCGGTAATAGGTAAAATGTTTGGCGTACTGGTTGTTGAAGACAGCTACGGAAGACTAGGTTATTTATGGGCTTTTTCAGGGAAACTTGGAGGCACCAACCTTCATAAAAAATTTGTCCCTCCCGTTTTTGATATGCTAACAGAGAATAGTTTTTTCCTTAAAGAGGAAGAAACCCTTAATGCCCTTAATGCTAAAATTGAGGAAATAGAAAACAGCAGCCACTATCAAAAACTCATGGCTGACATTAAATCTTTCACAGAAAAGTCAGTTAAGGAAACAGACCTGTTAAAGAAATTCCTTAGAAAAAATAAACTACAGCGCAATGCTATAAGGCAGGCGCAAAAGCCCGTTTTAGAAACTACAGCATTTGCCGCACTTGATGAAGAACTCATAAAAGAAAGCCTTGCTGACAAAAGAAGGCTCAAAGCACTCACAGAGCAATGGCAGCATATACTGGCAACGCATAAAGAAGCACTAGGCACCCTTGATGAAGTACTAAACGGCCTGCGCAAAGAGCGTAAGGAAAAATCGGCCAGCCTGCAAAACCAGCTTTTTAGCCAATACACTTTTTTAAATAAAAACGGGCAGCACAAAAGCCTTAAAGATATATTCAGTGCTACTGCTTTTGGCAGGCCGCCTGCAGCTGCGGGCGAATGTGCCACGCCAAAATTATTGCAATACGCTTTTATATATAACCTCAAGCCTTTGGCTATGGCTGAGTTTTGGTGGGGTGCTTCACCAAAATCAGAAATACGTAAGCACCGCCAATTCTACCCCGCCTGCACAGGTAAGTGCCAGCCCATATTAAAACATATGCTGCAGGATATTGAAACCGATGAAAATCCATTGCTTATTAATTTAGGAGAATCAAAAAAGCTGGAAATAGTTTTTGAAGATGAGTACCTAATAGTGGTAAATAAACCGGAGGAATTACTATCCGTACCCGGTATTAATATTCAGGACTCTGTTTATACACGCCTTAAAAACATACTGGTTACCACAGATCCAATTATAGTGCACCGGCTGGATATGGCAACCTCTGGCTTACTGGTTATTGCCAAAACGAAAGAAGCGCATAAGCACCTGCAACGGCAATTTTTAAAACGCACAGTTGATAAAAGATATACAGCATTGCTTAGCGGGATAGTAACAGAGGATGAAGGTGAGATAAACTTACCATTGCGGGGTGATCTTGATGACAGGCCCCGGCAAATGGTTTGCTACGAATATGGTAAAAAAGCCATTACAAAGTGGAAAGTAATTACACGTTTTGAGTCAGCAACAAAAGTACATTTCTGGCCTTTAACAGGGCGCACCCACCAGTTACGCATGCATGCCGCCCACCTCGACGGGCTAAACACCCCTATTATTGGCGACGACTTGTATGGCACCGCAGCAAACCGGCTGCATTTACATGCCGGTTATTTAGAATTTACTCATCCTAAAACCAAAGAGCGCTTAAGTTTTGAAGTAAAGGAGCCGTTTTAAAAAACAAATACGCAGGCACTTTTCTACTTTAATAAGGAATGGTTTTTACATCCTCATCAATTTCTTTTCCCGTATTATCAAACAATCCATATAAACGTTTCAATTCTGACAACAGCATTTCTTCAAGGGAATTCCATTCAAATTTAGAAGTTGCATCCCACCTTTCACAACAGTGGACCTTGTCTGTTTGAGTATCAATATATAAATTAGAGCCGTCCCAATTATATCCTCCTATAAAAAAGAAGCTATCTTTAGCATTATCCGGCCTTTCATAAACATTAGGCGTTATAATGGAATAGGGTTGTCTGATATTTAAATCAATATTCCTGTTGATTTGCCGCCTCAGGCCATACAGGCTAAATGTTGATGACAAAATGTTTAACCCATTAGTAAAATTGCACAAAAAAGATTTATAAGATTTTGGGATTTCAGTTTCTAAATGTTGCTCTAATACATTTACTTCCTCAACATTCAATGGCGGATATAAAATATTCAACCAGCCCATAGGTCCCCTAAAAGGTGCTTTGCCTATCAGGATAGCATTGTCATACGATTTTTCTATTCCTAAATCTTTAAACTTGTATACAAGTTCTTTAATTTCAAAATTATCCATCAGATTGCGTTTTTAAATTATTCGGCAATTTCATCCCTAAATCCCTATTGTGAAACTATTTATAAAAACCACACGTGCTTGACTTAAGTAAAACACTATTACATTAATAATATAACCTGAAATCAAGCATTTTACAAAGTGCATAGTGTTTCCTGTGCAAGTCTTCTACAATTTCAACCAGGTTATCTTCATCTTCAAACAGGCTAAAGAAAATTCTGTCAAGGCTTATACTGGCTATATGAGACGTTTCCCCATAACCCGAAATAGCCTTTGCCCCGGTTACATCTAAAAAATACTGAGCCTCATCGCTGGTTAAATCAAGTACCTTGGTGTTTGAAAAGTGCAACACTTTGCCTTTTAGCCTGCCTACAAAAAGTTCTGCTATTTCTTCAAGGCTGTAATAATAACCACTAATGCGTATATTATTTTTTTCACCCGGCATTACCAAATAAATAATTTCATAATTTTTAAAATTATGATCATTATACAGTAGTGCATTCAGGCTGTCTTCCAAACCCTCAATAGAATCGCACATTTTGTAAATACTGCCTATCCCCTGCTCAAAAGCTAATTTTTCCAAATTTTTAAATACTATCCCCTGCCCTTCCGCTTCAACATCGGCAACCGCTTCAAGGCAAAAGATAAATTTATCATCATCATCAAGCATGATAACTATTTTTCAATTGTAATATGTTGACAAAAATAAAGTTTTATTGTTTTTTAAACCTCTTCCCTTAAGTTTTAACAACGCGTTTTACTAACAATACAAAGCCCATATTTCCGGAATAAATAATTTCAGGCTCATATAATAAATAATCATAGGGCCACAAATAAATAAAACCACTGTTTTTAACAATATAATAATTATAGAAGCTTTTATTTTGTATTTTTAAATTGCAAGCTAAATAATTATGCGTTTTTATTTAAAAATACGAAATTCCGGATTCACTAAAAAAGCCGCCCTTAAGGAAATGCGCTTTTTTAAGTGTGGATATCTGCTTGCCTGCTATTGCTTTTTGCTATTCTGCTGTTTATCGTGCAAAAAAAATGATGATAAAAAAGAAGCCTTCTTTTCAGCTAACCCCACAAAACACATTATAAATAAGCCCGCTTACAATAAATATGTATTAGAAGAGCTTGATAACTCTGCCGGGCTTTCAAATAGTTCCGTTAATTGTATTTTTCAGGATTCGCAAAATATGTTGTGGATTGGCACCTGGGATGGGCTGAACCGGTATGACGGCAGCAACTTTAAAACATTCAGGCCAGAGCCCGGTAACAATAATTCGTTAAGCAACCAGGTAGTACTTAAAGTAGCCGAAGATAATAAAGGACAAATATGGATTTTAACCATGCATGGCATTAACCGCTATGATAAGGCATCCAACAAATTTTACCATTACTTCTTTTCACCCGGCTCTGTTTCTCCACTTTCCGAATCACAGTTCAGCCTTGGGCTCAACAGTAATAAAGACGTTTTTTGTAGTGTAAAAGGCTGGGGCATTGGCTATTTTAACGGAAAAGAGTTCCGTTTAATAAACATTCCGCTTCTTAAAGACAAAACTGTAAAAGAATTTCAATTTTCAGGTGATAGCCACTTGTTTGTGCTTACAGAAGAAAATAATTTGTACCGCTTTACCATAAACAGGGAAGGCAATAAAGTAATAGCAAGTGAGGGAATAAAAGTTTCGGGTAAAATAAAAAATTTTGACCTCCTGCCCAATAACCGTTTACTCATTTTAAATACCAATGGCGAAGGATATACATTTAGCCAGGATAGCACCAATAAGCAACGCATTGGTAACGGCTTTGAAGCTGTTATAGGCCATACACCACAAAATACTATCCTTTCGGGAAAATCAGGGTATACCATAACCAATACCTCCGGCAAAAGCATTGAAGAACCCTGGATGCCTCTCCTCTCTAAATATAAAGTTACCTCATTCATCAGGGGTAATGACGGCATATTATGGGCCGGTACTGATGGCGATGGCATACTTAAAATTTTTCCGCAACAACAACCTTTTAAAAACATATCAAAACTGCAAATGCCAGAACTTGATGGCGGTATTGTAAGGTGTTTTGCAAAAACAGCAAATTCACTGTGGGTGGGTACAAAAGGCAAAGGATTATTTCATATTACATCCGGCATCTATCCGGGCAATGCCGCAACGTTGCAGTATACCAATTTTAACGAGGGCAACAGCACTATAGACAATGCAGTATATGCATTGTGCAAAGGCAATAACGATTTGCTTTTTATTGGTACTGATGATGAAGGCATTACTGTATTAGACCTCAACACCTCTAAGGTTATAAACTGGAAGGATATAGAGGGCAGTAACACCTGCGGCTATTTCAAATCGGTATATGCGATTTACCAGGATGATGATAAAAACATTTGGCTGGGCACCAACGGCTACGGCATGATAAAGCTAAAAATAGAACGCAACGGAGGGAGTATTAAAATAGTGGGGTATCAAAAATTTACAGCGATAAGTAACCGTACCGATGCCTTAAACAGCAATATTATTTTTTCTATTGTTCCCAAAAGCAAAGACGAATTATGGATAGGTACCCGCCTTGGTGGGCTGAGCTTATTTAACAGGCTCACAAATACTTTTACCACCTATAAAAACAATCCCGGAAACAGCAATAGCCTTTCTAATAACGATATATTATCGCTGGCAGTAGACAGCACCAACAAATTATGGATAGGCACAAGCTTTGGCCTAAATACTCTTACCGGCTATACTACTCATGGCGAAGCGATATTTAAACACTATACTGTGCAAAACGGCTTACCGAATAATACCATTCACGGTATTGTGCCCGATGGAAAAAACAATATATGGCTCAGTACCAATTTTGGAGTTGCCTACTTTAACCCTGGCAATGGCAAATTTACCAACTATATTAAAAGCGATGGCCTGCAAAACAATGAGTTTGCAGACGGCGCTTTTTATTATGACAGTAAATCAGGATATATTTTTATGGGTGGCATAAAAGGCTTTAATTATTTTGAGCCGAAAACCATTACGGTATCGCCCGAAATACCGGACCTGTTTATTGATAAAATAAGCGGGCATAATCAGGCTACCCCCTATTTCCAGGGGCTTTTGGTATCGCCAAAATCAGAAAATGCACCCGCTATAACGCTTAACCATAACCAGAATTTTTTTGATATTTATCTCACAGCGCTTACCTACTCCAATAACGAAAAATGCCAATATGCCTATGAGTTAAAAGGTTTTGATAAAAACTGGAACAATATAGGCAACCGTAAAATAATTTCTTTCACAAATGTGCCGCCCGGCAATTACTCGTTATGGATGAAATGGTCTAACAGTGACGGGGTTTGGACACAGCCTGTGCATACCGCAGATATAAAAGTAAAACCAGTATGGTGGCAGTCTAACGCTGCGCTTGTGGTATACGGGTCTTTAGCGCTTTGTTTTATGTTTTTTGTAAGGAGCTATAATTTAAAACGGCAATCGCTCAGGCAAAATATATTCTTTAGGCAGCGTGAAGAAGAACTGCACGAAAACAGGCTTACATTTTTCACCAATATTGCGCACGAGTTTTTAACTCCGTTAACCTTAATTACCGGGCCTGTGCAAAAATTATTTGAAGCCGATAATCTTGACGATAAAAACAGGAAGTTTGTAAAAATGATACAGCGAAATGCTTCCCGCCTTTCGTTTCTTACCCAGCAGCTGTTGGAATTCAGGAAAGCAGAGCAGGACCACCTTGAAGTAAAGGTGCGCCATTTTGACCTCGTTACTATACTGGAGCAGATTGCAGAATTATTTGATGACTGGGCTATTGATAAAAGTATTGAATATGCCCTGGATATACCCAACACGCTTGAAGGCTGGTTTGATAAAGAAAAAGTAGAAAAAATACTGTTTAACTTACTGTCTAACGCATTTAAATACACCCCGAAAAACGGCAAAATAAGTCTTGAATGTGAAACTGACTTTACAAACGGGCAAAAGCTGAAAATTATAGTAGTAAACAGTGGCAAGGGCATACCTAAAGAAAAACTTGATGCGTTGTTTGACCGTTTCTTTTTATCAGATCCCGGGCAGGTTTCAGATACGGAGATGTTTCGTACCGGTATAGGCCTTGCATATGTAAAAAGGCTGGTAACGGTTTTAAGGGGGGAAATACTGGTAAGCAGCATACCGGATGAAGCCACCACGTTTACCATTATAATCCCGTGCTTTAAAGAAGCCTTTACAAGTACAGAAATTGACAACGGAAATACTTCGGCTTTAATTTCCGGGCACCTGAAAGACATTCTTGAAGAAACTCCTGAAAAAGAGGAAAGCCTGCCCGATAAAATAATTGCTATAGATAAAGCCCTTGACAAAAGAAAAAAAATACTGGTGGTAGAAGACGAAAAAGAAATACACACCTACCTCAACAGCCTTTTAGGCGAAATTTATAACCTAACGTTTGCTTTTAACGGTGCCGAAGCGCTACGCATTACAGAAAAGCAACAGCCCGATATTATTATTAGCGATGTAATGATGCCCGTAATGGATGGTGTAGAGCTTTGCCGGATTATAAAAACAGATGTGCACACCTGCCACATACCATTTATAATGCTTACGGCAAAAAGCTCTGTAGAACACCGTATAGAAGGGCTGGAAAGCGGGGCTAACTCATACATACCAAAGCCATTTTACCCAGACCACCTTTTGGTACGTATACAGAAACTGCTGGAAGAAAAAGAACTTATATTACAGCATTTTGCACAGGATACCCTGGTAGACCACCTGCCGGAGATACCTATAAATAATGATGAAAAAGCATTTATTAAAACGACAATAGACCTCATCCGCAACAATATTGATAATGATAACCTGGATAGCGCTTTTATAGAAAAAAGCATAGGCATAAGCAACTCTCAGCTATACCGCAAAACCAAAGAAATTTTTAACCTCTCCCCCGGCGATTTAATACGTACCATCAGGTTAAAATATGCTGCCGAACTTCTGCGCAAAAACATACTTACGGTAAGCGAAGTAAGCTATAAATCGGGTTTTAATAACCGCTCCTATTTTTACAGGGAGTTTAAAAAAATGTATAATACTACTCCCAAAAACTATCAGTTGCAATTTAAAGCCAAAAAGGCAACTTTTTAAAACACCTGAATAACAGTTAATTAATACTTGTGTACACTTTTGAAGAAATAGTGTACACAATCTTTTTTATGCCTTCTCTACATTTACAACGTTTTCGCCAACATTTATTTTTTTCAATTTTAATTTTAACCTATCCTTAATTGACATGAAAAAACGTAAAACCATTAACAAAAAAACTTTAATTATATGAGCAGGAAAATTATTCACAATTTATTCCTTTTATGGGCATTGGTTTCAGGCGGAGTCCTGTTTGCCCAAACCATATCAGGTACGGTTACTGATAAATCCGGCCCGCTCCCTTCTGTAAACGTAACGGTTAAAGGTTCAACCGCTGGTACAGTAACCGATTTTGACGGAAATTATACTATTAATGCAGGCCCAAATGATGTTTTGGTATTTAGCTTTATAGGGTACACCACAAAAGAAGTACCTAATAACAGCACCGGAACCATAAACGTGGTAATGTCTGAAGATGCCGAACAGCTAAATGATTTGATAATAACCGGATATACCGGGCAGAGAAAAAGCTCAATATCAGGGGCTGTGGCACAGGTGGATATTGATAATGTATCTAAAACACGTGTAGCCGATGTGGCCCAGGCCTTACAGGGGCAGGTAGCCGGTGTATTTGTAGCGGCCAATACCGGTGCACCCGGAGACGGCATTAAATTGCGTATACGTGGTGAAGGTACACTTGGCAACAATGATGTGCTGTATGTGGTAGATGGTGTGCCAACGCGTGATATTACCTGGCTTAACCAAAACGACGTAAAATCGATGACGGTATTAAAAGATGCCGCCTCTGCCGCAATATACGGTTCAAGGGCTGCAGGCGGTGTAGTAATAATTACAACAAAGCAGGGTAAAGAAGGCCGTGCTACTTTAGAAGTTAACGCTTTTACAGGTATACACCATGCCACAAACCTGCCAGACCTGCTAAATGCAGACCAGTACCTTACGGTAAAAGACAGGGCCTGGCACAACACCCTGGGTAACGATGCCAATGCCGAAAGCCCTTATGCCTATGACCGCAGGACAAGAACAGACCTTGCCGATACCGACTGGCTTGACCAGTTATTTACTACTGGTATATCAAACAACGCACAAATTACAGCAAGTGGTGCTACAGATAAAGTGCGTTACCTGCTTTCAGGTGGCTATTATGCTATGGATGGTATTGTAACAGAGAAAAATGATATGTACAAGCGTGTTAACTTCAGGAGCAACCTGAGTGCCGATATATCAGACCGGTTTACTGTTGGCACCAATATACAGATAAGCTCTCAAAAGCAGGATAAATTATCTTCAAGCGGAGATGCTCCCGGTGTTATACGCCATGCCTTAATAAGACCACCTGTACTATCTGTATACAAAAACCCTTCAGACCCAACTTATTCGGCACAGGATCCGTATACCGACCTTCCTTTTTATACAGGGCCTGACGGTGGATGGAGTAAAATTTATGAATACAGTTCCAATCCGCTTGCCATTGTACACTTTACCAATGATAAGAGGAGTACTTTCCAAACCTTTGGAAACGTATTTGCCGAATATGCTTTCTTAGGCGATAAATCACTAAAATTCAGGAGTAATCTTGGTGCAGATATCCGCTTTTCACACAATAAGAATTTTGCCGAAAATTATGGCGACTCTAATATAAATGACACGTCTAACCCTTATTACGGTATGGGCAGGAACAACATGCCGAACAGCCTTAACGAAAACCGTGGGCAGGATGTTACTTTTACATGGTCTAACACATTAAACTACGTTAAAACTATTGGCGCCCATGACCTTAACTTTTTACTGGGTTCAGAGTTTATAAACAACAGTGCAGAGGCTATGGGCGGTGCAAGATCTTTGTATGACATTACCACCCCTACATTTCAATACCTTGATTATGGTGGGTTGGGTAGTGCCAATACACCTTACCCATACAGTTCAGGCAGCAGGACAGAATGGAGCCTCCTTTCATTCTTTGGTTCGGCTACTTATGGCTATAACAACAAGTATTTTGCTACAGGTACATTGCGTGCGGATGCTTCTTCAAGGTTTGGACCCAATAACAAATGGGGGTACTTCCCTTCTGTTTCGGCCAACTGGATTTTAACCAACGAAAATTTCATGCAAAATGTAGGTTGGTTGTCATATACCAAACTAAGGGCAACCTGGGGGCAGGCCGGTAACCAGGAAATACCAAACTGGGCTTATGAAACCATTGTAACAACTTCAGACGGTATTGTGGATACAAGACGTTTTGGTAACCCCGACCTTAAATGGGAAACCACAACACAAACCAATGTTGGTATTGACTTAGGCTTTGTTAATGATAAACTTACCTTCTCTGCCGATTATTTTAATAAAATTACCAGCGATATACTGTTAACCATACAGCTCCCTGCCGTTTCTGTTGGTGTAATAGACCGCACTTATGTAAATGCAGGTGAGGTACAAAATAAAGGTTTTGAATTTAACCTGGGCTGGAAAGATAATGACAATGATTTTAAATACTCAATCAACGCTAACATGGCTACCCTGGATAACGAGGTTACAAAACTCCAGAAATATGTGAGGAACATACAGGATGATGCCAGCCATACCCGCACACAGGTTGGCCAGCCAATAAGCGCATATTATGGTTATGTTTTTGATGGTATTTACCAAAACCAGGCCGAGATAGACTCATACCTTAGTACTAATGCCAATGGTGCACGCCCTGGCGATATGAAGTTTAAAGACCTGAATAACGATGGGCAGATAGATGCTAACGACCGTACTTTTATAGGCAACCCTATACCTAAAATTACCTACGGCTTTAATTTTAATGCCTCTTACAAAAACTTTGACTTCTCATTCCTGGTTCAGGGTGTGCAGGATGTTGACCGGTATAATGATATGATTCAGATACTGAATTATGACAGCCGCCCCTTTAACTCTACTACAGATGTTTTAAACAGCTGGAATGGCGAAGGTACAAGCAACACCACCCCACGCCTTACTTTTAACCGTAATGGCGGGCAGGAAGTATCGAGCAAATTTGTTGAAGATGCCTCATACCTAAGGCTGAAAAATATAGAATTGGGATATACTTTTAATAAAGCTATTAAAGGGTTAAACACCGTGCGTATTTATGTATCGGGCCAAAACCTGCTAACCGTTACTGATTATAAAGGGTTAGACCCGGAATCTACATCACTTATAGACCAGGGTACTTACCCACAGTCTAAAGCATATATGTTTGGGGCAAGAATAATATTTTAAAAAAAAGCTACATGAAAAATTATATAAAAACAGGACTGCTGATTGGCCTCATGGCGCTTACTGCATGTGAGGACGAGCTTACTACAGAGCCTATAGGGCTAATAACACAGGACCAGGCAGATGATACACCTACATTAACAATGGTAGAAACATCTGCAAGGTCATCATACTACCTGCTTTCTAACACGCTTAACATACTTGGCGACTGGAACTGGGCCGGAGGGCTTGTTTTCCAGAACGATTATGTAATGCAGGATGTTGCATCTGATGATATGGAAAAAAAATGGGTATCTGATGGCGACCAGCCCTGGATAGATGACCTTAATAATTTTACGTTCACCTCTACCAACGGAGGGCCAAATGGCCTTTGGAAATATGATTATGAAGGCATAAAAAGAACTAACAGGTCTATTTTTATGCTTACAAACCCCGATATTGAAACTATTACAGGTATTACTACCGAAAGAAAAAATCAATTATTAGGAGAGGCATATTTTTTAAGGTGCTATTATTATTTTTCGCTTGTTACAAACTTTGGCGATGTACCGCTTATTTTAAGGCCGGTGCAAACCTACCAGGAAGCGTTTGATGTAGCTGTAAGGGTGCCCAAAGAGCAGGTTTGGAACCAGATTAAGGCAGACCTAAACGTGGCTAAAGATTTACTGCCCAACAGCAAATATTCTGATAATGACGAAAAATGGCGCGCCTCTAAAGCGGCTGCCATAGCGCTGCTGGCTAAGGCTGAATTGTATACCGAAAACTGGGGCGCTGTACCTGCACTTGTAGACCAGCTTCCGGGCCTTGGTTATGCCCTTAACACAAATTATTTTGAAAGCTTTACGGCTGAGTACAATGATAATGAGGTAATTTTTTCCTTTGACCACCAAACCAATGCTACCCCAAGGCGTGGTAATGGTATTTGCGCTCCGTTAGGATGGGGATTTTTTGCCCCAAGCCAGGATTTTCTTGATGCGTTTGAAGCAAATGACCCAAGGTTGCTATATACTGTTAATGTAGAAGCACAAAATGTAAACAAAATGCTGGGCAGCCTTGATGGCACTAATAAAGGTAATGACAGCGCACCAAATAATAAGGTATACATACGTTATGCCGATGCCCTGCTGTGGAAGGCAGAAGCATTGCTGCAAACAGGCGATTATACTGCTGCTGTAGCTATTATTAACCAGATACGCCAACGCGCAAGAAACGGAGTAGACGCTAATGGCAATGCAGTACCTGCCGGTACATTGCCAGACAGGCCTGCTACTGCCGATGCTGCTACCATAAAAAACTGGCTGATACACGAAAGAAGGGTGGAGCTTGGTTTTGAAAACCAGCGTATGCTGGACCTTAAACGCTGGGGCATTGCACAAGAGGTAATGCAGGCACATGGCAAAAACTTCCTGCCAAAGCACATGCTGTACCCCATACCTCAAAGTGAAATTGACGCTTCTGCAGGAACACTAACACAAAATCCCGGATATTAAATACTTGTTTGGGTTAGGGCTCAGGCGCTGCATATGCAGGCCTGGGCTAACCAAATATATAATAACTACCACACAGATGAATGATATTGCAAAACGCTTTAGCCAAAACCCCCTAATATCGCCTTCAGATTTACAACCAAGCCGCGACGGCCTGGAAATTACCTGCCTGCTCAACCCCGGAGCATTTCAGTTTGATGGAAAAACCTGGCTTATTGTAAGGGTGGCAGAAAGGCCCAAACAGCATGAAACTACTATTTCGTTTCCGGTTCTAACCCACACGGGCGATATAAATATCATTGAAATTAAAAAGAATGACCCCGAGCTTGTAGCTACAGATGCTAGAGTTATTAACTATAAAGGCGCTGACTACCTTACTACCCTATCGCATTTACGGCTAATGTGCAGCGAAGACGGCATAAACTTTTATGAACCCGAGGGCTACCCCAGGCTTGTGGGCGAAGGCCCACAGGAAACTTTTGGTATTGAAGATTGCAGGGTAACATTTGTTGAAGGCACATACTACCTTACATTTACTTCTGTATCACCTACGGGTGTGGGCGTGGGTTTAAGGACAACCACAGATTGGAAAACATTTAAAAAGCATGGCCTTATTTTTCCCGCGCACAATAAAGACTGTGCCATATTTGAAGAAAAAATAAACGGCCTGTTTTATGCCCTGCATCGCCCCAGTAGCGTAGATATAGGAGGTAATTATATATGGATGGCCTCATCGCCAGATGGCATACACTGGGGCAACCACCAATGTATTGCCACAACCCGCAAACACCTTTGGGATAGTAAGCGTGTAGGCGCAGGGGGCGCACCCATTAAAACCGAAAAAGGCTGGCTCGAAATATACCATGGCGCCAATGAAAACCATCAGTATTGCCTTGGGGCTTTGCTACTGGACCTTAATGACCCCTATAAAGTACTGGCCAGGACCGAAGAGCCTATTATGATGCCAATTGCAGACTATGAGCTTACTGGTTTTTTTGGTAACGTTGTGTTTACCAACGGGCACATTCTTGATAGTGATAAAGATACGGTAACAGTATATTACGGCGCATCGGATGAGTTTGTTTGCGCGGCAAAATTTTCAGTAACAGAAATACTTTCATTACTAAAATATAACTAATGCTGAAAAAACTAATCACAGAAGTTAACCACTTTAAAAGCCAGTCGCACAATTTTCGCATACTGGTTTTAACAAATCTTGTATATGCACTTGTGCAACCGGTAATAGATATATTTGTGGCAGCATATATTATGAGAAACTCAGATGACACTTCTAAAGTGGTTATTTACCAGTTAGCCATCTATACTGGAATTCCCATTACATTTTTAATCAACGGTTTCTTGCTAAAGTACTTTAATATCCGCAAACTCTATTCTACGGGTATGATGCTTAGCGGCGTTTCCATGATTATCATGATGTCATTAAAGTCACTCAGTTTAGTAGGCATCGGTATGGCAGGTATTACCATGGGGTTATCATTTGGCCTCTATTGGTCTAACCGTGACTATCTTGCCATTTCTACCACTAACGATGATAACCGTAATTATTATTACGGCCTCGAAACTTTTTTTTACACCATAATTGCCATTGTCATTCCATTCGCTATAGGCTGGTTCATTCAGTCAAAAACGGGAGCTGAAGACAAACATAATGCTTATGTTATTATTACCGCAATAGTATTCGTTATTACTATGGGTGCCTCTATAGTGTGCTTCCGGGGCAGGTTTGAAAACCCCGTACAAAAAAAGTATATTTTCTTTAAATTTCACCCGCTGTGGTATAAACTGTTATCATTAGCTACGTTTAAAGGCCTTGCCCAGGGTTTTTTGGTTACAGCTCCCGCAATGCTTATATTTAAGATACTTGGCGAAGAAGGCGCTTTGGGTAATGCACAGTCTATAGGTGCACTGCTGGCAGCTGTTATTATTTATTTTATAGGACGCTTTTCAAAACCGGCAGACAGGATTAAAACTTTCTCTGTAGGGCTTATACTTTTTGCTATTGGTGCCTGCGTTAACGGCATTATGTTTAACCAAACAGGTGTTATCATTTTCCTGCTTTTATTGCTTATGGCAAAGCCATTAATGGATCTGGCGTATTACCCCATTCAGTTACGGGTAATAGATATTGTTTCTAAAATTGAAAAACGTGGCGAATTCGCTTATATCCTTAACCATGAAACCGGGCTTTATGCCGGCAGGTTATTGGGTGCGGTAACATTTTTAGTACTGTATTATACCGTATCTGAAGACTTTGCATTACGATATGCCATAGGCATTATTGCGCTGTTGCAATTATGCTCTATCTTCATAAGTAAAAACATCATTGCCCACGGCAATAGGATAGCCTCTGAGCCTGAGACTACCGAACCGGAAAAAGTAATGGAAGAAGCAGCAACCAACCTTGTTTAAACCTGATACAATAACATGACTATTTTTAAAATATTTTTAGCTACACTTTTAATAACAGCCTGCAGCCTGACTGCCCAGGTAACACAAAAAGCTATACCACGCGTAGACCAGATGCCAGACATGCCCTCTCATTTTGATATTATAGATTATAATAAACTGGCCCATGATTTTAATACCGTAGTTTTTGATTTTAATGCTACAGGAAAATACTGGCCACTGGTATGGATGGATACCTCTAAAAAAAATTATCCTCAGGATGTAGTAGGTATTTATACCGCGATAGGCGATGTAAGGCAGGGGCCACAAAACAATAAGGGCATGTTTCATGAAGCACTGGCAAATATGGGTGCCACACTAGGCGCTACACTGGTTGGCATTGACAAAACAAATGACCGTGGGCTTAACTATGTTGCCATGCTTAAAAACTATTATAACAGGGATACCGGCTGGGATATTATGATGAACAATACCTGCCCTGAAGTAGCGCTTTTGGGTGGCGGCTATGGGCGCGACTGGTGGTATGATGTGTACCCCAATTTACTTTTTTATGCCATTTATGAAAATTATCCTGATGAGCCGGGACTTGAAGAAATAGCCCGTAAAATTGCAGATAAATTTTATGAAGCCGATGTTATTTTAAATGGTAATTATGACTACTCTTTTTTTGATTACGGCAACATGAAACCCATGAAAAATAATATTTGTGCCCAGCCCGATGCAGCTGCCGGGCATGCGTGGGTATTGTATGCCGCCTATAAAAAGTTTGGTGATAAAAAATATCTTAACGGTGCGCTTTCGGCACTTTCGGCATTGCAGTCGCAACCGGTAAACCCAACATATGAGCTGCTGATGCCATTTGGGGCATACCTTGCAGCCCGCATAAATGCCCAGGAAGGCAAATCGTACGATATTGATAAAATGCTGTCTTGGAGTTTTGATGGCACCGCCATTTGCCGTGAAGGCTGGGGTGTGCTGACAGGCAACTGGAACGGTTATGATATTTCCGGGATTGTAGGCAGCACGGTAGACCGCGGCGGGTATGGTTTTTTAATGAATACGTATGATATGGCCTGGCCTGTGGTACCACTGGTGCGTTATAACCAGAAGTATGCCGATGGTGTTGGCAAATGGATGCTTAATGCCGCTAATGCCTCAAAATTCTTCTATCCGCAGTATATGCCCGATGGCCACGAAACTATACCTCAACTGGCTGATGTAAGCAAAAATGTAATTGCCTATGAGGGCATCATCAAACAATCTAACATGCAGCAATATCAAGATGTACCTGCCCCCGTTGCGCAGGGCGACGGACCTTTATGGGTTTTAGGTAAAAATCCGCCGGAATCGCAATTGAGCGTTTATGGCAGCGGGCACGTGGGTATTTTTGGCAGTATAATTAAAAAAACAAATGTAACAGGCATCCTGCAGCTGGACTTACTGGCTACCGACTTTTTTCATGATGAAGCCTATCCAACTTATTTGTACTACAATCCTTATGCTGAAGCCAAAACAATTAAAATCTCTGCCGGAAAAGGTAATAAAACCAAATTTTACGATACGGTTTCCGGTATGTTTATCAATAAAAAAGCCTGCACTACTACCAAAGTTACCATACCGGCTAAAAGTTCGGCTGTCATTGTCATGACGCCTGCAAAAGGCAAGGTAACGTATTCAGGATCAAAAATGATGGTAGATACCGTTGTAATAGACTACAATGTAAAACAACAGTAATGCAACGTTTGTATAGCTGCCTGGCGGCATCAATGTGTTTTTTACTGCTTTACAGTACTACCGGCCTGGCACAACAAGCCGCATTGCCGGAAACGTGGTGGAAAGAAACTGTATTTTACCAAATATATATGCCAAGCTATGCCGATAGCAACGGCGATGGGTACGGCGATTTTAACGGCATCACATCAAAACTGGATTATCTTAAAAACCTCGGAATTAAAGGCATCTGGCTTACGCCATTTCTTAAATCTCCAAAAGTAGATAACGGTTATGATGTAGCCAATTATTATGCGGTCGATCCTGTGTATGGATCTATAGAAGATTTTAAAATCTTTTTGAAAGAAGCACATAGCAGAGATATAAAAGTAATTATGGATATGGTGGTAAACCATACCTCAACAGAAAGCGAATGGTTTAAGGAAGCACAAAAATCTAAAAATAATCCCTATAGGGATTATTACATCTGGAAAGACAAGCCCAACAATTGGGAGTCGTTTTTTGGCGGCACGGCCTGGCAGCTAAGTCCGCAAACAGGACAGTATTACTATCACAAGTTTGATGTAACTATGGCCGACCTGAACTGGTCTAATCCACAAGTAGTATCTGAAATAAAACAGGTGTTGCGGTACTGGCTGGATTTAGGTGTTGATGGCTTTAGGTTTGATGTTATTAATTTTCTTACTACCGATGGTATCACCAAAGACAACCCGGTGAAAGACGGAAAACAGGAACATGTATATGACATTGACCAAAGTGGTGTAAAAGAAGTATTAAAAAAACTAAAATCCATTGTAAGCCAGTACCCTAACCGATTTACCGTTGGAGAAATAGGTAGTGATAAAATTACAATCCTCAGGCAATATCAGTCTGCTGATATGATGGATGTTGTTTTCAACTTTAACTTTGGCAGTATTGCTGAGTTTTCTGTCGAAAAAATTTTCCGCCAATTGCAGGATATGGAACAGGAAATGCCGGGCTATCCCACCCTGTTTTTTGGTAGCCACGATATGCCCCGGATGCTAGACAGGCTTGCTGGTGGCAATACCCAAAAGGCTGTTGCCCTTACAGCACTAACGCTTACTGCCCGTGGTGTACCGTTTATATATTACGGGGAAGAAATTGGTATGCATAACAGTATTGCAACATCATACAATGAGATTATAGACATACAGGGCAAAACACACTACCGTTTAGCTATTGAGGATGGCAAAACTACCGAAGAAGCCCTTAAAATAGCTAATGAAAATAACCGTGATAAATCCCGCAGCCCCATGCAATGGGATAATTCTGAAAATGCAGGGTTTTCAACATCAGTTCCCTGGATTAAGGTAAACCCTGATTACATTGAAAACAATGTGGCAAAGTTATCTGCAGATACAAACTCCATACTCAGCCAGTACAAAAACTTAATAGCATTACGCAACAGTGAACCGGCTTTACAATATGGCAGTTATTCTAGTCTAACCTGTAATGATAACGTTATTGTATTTACACGCACGCTTGGTAATACCCATATAACCGCTGTGCTAAATTTTGGGAACCCCTTTATTTATCCTGTACCTGATAATGCAATACTACTTTCAGGGCAAGCTCTGCTTAAAACAAACAGTTTCTGCATTTATAAAATAGTAAGGGAGCAAAATTGAAATTATGAAATTGTTTTTCACGGAGAATAAAAAAATGCATTATAACACTATATAAAATTAGTTGCTGGTTGAATGTGCTTACAGTCAAAATGTAGCAATTCTACTATCGCCAACATACGTGATTTTGAGTGTATATGCAAAGGTTTTTTCTGCTACTGAAGTGTAAGCGTAAAAAGCCAAACTTCTAAAGGAATTTCCGAAATAAGCAAATATTATTCTTCAACCCTAAAAGAATATATTACTATCAAAATAAAATTTAACACATATCGTTTTACGATATTTTATTATATATTTGCATTAAATTTTTAATAAAGTAAAGTAATGAAAGAAGTTAAGAATATAGCTAAAAATTTATTTTATCTCAGCAGGTTTTGCGCTTTTGTGTATGCTTTTTTGACAATTTATTCAACTATAAGTTTATTGACTGGATGGTCTCTAAAATTTGAGGGAGACTATTTTAATATTTTGTTTCCGTTTACTAAACAGACCATCCTTATAGGAGAATATAATTTGACTTATATCCTTCTTGACTATTTATTGGTATTTGTTCTTTACGGCATTTTCTTTTGGCTTTTAGGAAATGTTTTGAAAGTATTTATGCAAACAAAATTATTTACACAAAAAAATATCAACCAATTAAAATACTTCTACATATTAAACCTTTTTGTTCCTTCGCTCGCAACGCTAATTGCCTATACTTTTAGTACTATTGACAGGGATGTGATTCTGCTAATCATATTACACTTTATAATTGGGATATTTTCCTACTTTTTAGCGCAAATATTCAAACAAGGAGTCGATTTACAAAACGAACAAGATTTATATATATAGCCTATGCCCATTATAATAAACATTGACGTAATGCTCGCCACACGAAAGATGCAAAGCAAAGAGTTAGCAGAAAAAATAGGGATTACACCAGTTAACTTATCTGTACTGAAAACCGGTAAAGCCAAAGGAATACGATTTGACACTTTAGAAAGCATTTGTGCGGTTCTTGAATGCCAGCCGGGAGATATATTAGAATATCGAAATGAAAATTAAAAAAACATAAAATGAAATCAATATTATATGTACTCATAATAGTCTTTGTCCAAACTGTTTTTGGTCAAAACAAAACACAAAAAATAGACAGTTTATTTACCAGTCTATACAACTCAAATAAATTCAATGGAAATATATTAATAGCCGAAAAAGATTCAATAATCTTTACAAAAAGTTTTGGTTATGCTAATGAAAGTACAAAAGAAAAACTAAATGAGAATACTATATTTGAGTTAGCCTCTTGCACTAAGCCTTTTACAGCAATGGCAATATTAATACTCAAAGACCAGGGAAAATTGAACCTGGATGATAAAATCTCAAAGTACATTCCAGAATTATACAAATATAACAATATAACAATCCGCAATTTAATGAACCATACTGGTGGTATACCTGATTATATGGCTTTAATGGATACAATTTGGGACAAAAGTAAAATAGCCACAAACAAGGATATTATAAAAATATTGGAAAAACAGCAACCTAATGAACTTTTTGAACCAAATACAAAAGAAGAATATAGCAATACAGGCTATGCTTTACTTGCAACAATAATTGAAAAAACATCTGGAAAAACGTATGCCGAATTTTTGGAATCTGCTATTTTTAAACCGCTCAAAATGACCAGAACTTTTGTATATCACAGAAGATTTTCAGGTAAAAAAATCAAAAATTATGCAGTGGGCTATCTCTACCTAAATGGCGATTATATTTTGCCAGATGATTATGAAAGGTCAAAATTTGTATTTTGGCTAGACGGCGTAGAAGGAGATGGCACTGTAAATTCTACAATAAATGACCTTTACAAATGGAACAGGGCATTAAAAAACAATAAATTACTTTCAAAGGAAAGCTTAAAATTAATTAATAGCAATGGCATATTAAGTGATGGAACTTTAGCGCATCACGGTTACGGCTGGCGAGTATTGGACACAGAGCCTTTTGGGAAAATTGCAAGACATAGTGGAGCATGGCCAGGTTACTTAACCTACATTGAAAGAGATTTAGATACTGATAAAACCATCATAATTTTGCAAAATCATTATAATGGAGCAATGCCTAAACAAGCTGTCCAAAATATACTTTATGGAATGCCAATACCAAAAACGATGGAAATTCTATATAGAGAAGGAAAAACGGTTGATGAAATCATTGCTTGGCTGAAAAATCCTGTTTCTAAATATTTAATTGATGATTTTTATGAGGATGGCGTGAATAAATTTGGCTACGAATTACTGAAGCAAGGGAAAAATGAAAGCGCTGTAAAGATTTTTGAATATAATACAAACGCAAATCCAAAAAGCTCAAATGCATTTGATAGCTTGGGAGAATGTTTATTAAAAATGAACTATAAAGAGCAAGCAAAAAAAGCATATGAAAAATCTTTGGAATTAGACCCAACTAACAAAAATGCGGAATCGATAATATCTAACCTGAAAAGAGAATAATGAGGCTGCAACACCAGAAACATGATTTGTAAACAAGTTGTTAGATAGCGATTTCTACTATCAAGAAGGTATCTATCAAGCACCTACAAAAATATATTTTGATTTCATGTGTTAAGTATAATTTCAGGAATATTGAACGAAACCAGGTGGCAACTTTTAGTAAATTTCCCAAATAAGATGAAGAAGAAAAGAATCGCCAAAGAGACCAGAAATAATAAATTTTATTTCAACAACTAAACAACATTCAACTTATCAAAGAAGCGGATTTAGAGATTAGAAGTTCAATTGAGAAACTGAACTTGAATTTAGCACTAAATCCACACTATTACAAAACCGAGGTTAGTAGAGGTATACTATTTGTCAAATATAAAGAATTGACTGAGGGTAAAACAAAATGAATATGAGTTTTTCTACATCTTTATTTTAATCTAAACGTTTTAAAATAAGCGATCGTAAACGTTTTTCATGCTCATCTCCCCAATTCCCAATAGCTGAAATTACAGGAATTAGTGTTTTTCCAAAATCTGTAAGGCTATATTCAACTTTAGGAGGCACAACAGGGTAAATAATTTTTGAAACAAGTTCATGTTCCTCTAACTCCTTCAGCTGAATATTTAAAACCCTGCGTGAAGCATCCGGTATTTTACGCTGCAATTCACTTGGCCTTTTATGGCCTTCATTAATAAACCAAAGCAAACGTATCTTCCATTTACCATAAAGTACTTCACCTATTAGGTCAAGCCCGCAGTTTAAGTTCGGTATTATTTTTCTTTCATACATATTACAAAAGTAATCCTATGTTCCTATATGTACAATAGGGGAATAATTTATCCCTATATGAATCGTAAATCCTTACTTGTGAGGAAGTAACATACTTCCGAGATTTGTACAATAGAAATTTAAAATACAATATAATATGGACTATCAAAATGAATTATCAGGGAAGATTGCCTTAGTAACAGGAGGCACAAAAGGAGCCGGAAGAGCCATTGCAGAAAGACTGCTACAAGCTGGTGCAACAGTTATTATCACTGCAAGAAACGCACCGGAAAAAGAAAACAGCAAACTTCATTTCATTCCGTCCGACTTGAGTAAAGCAGAAGGAACACAAAAAGTGGTCAGCGAAGTGCTGTCGGCTTACGGAAGGCTTGATATTTTGGTGAACAATCTTGGTTCCTCAACAACACCTGCTGGTGGCTTTACTGCATTATCTGATGAAGATTGGGAATTAACTCTACAGGCTAATTTGCTTGCTCCGGTTCGACTGGACAGAGGGTTTTTACCTCAAATGATAGACCGGAAAAACGGCGTTATTATACATATAGCTTCTATCCAAGGAATACTGCCACTGTATGACTCCACTTTGCCTTATGCGGCTGCAAAAGCAGGATTAAGAAACTATAGTAAAAGTTTATCGAATGAAGTTTCACCTAAAGGTGTTCGGGTGCTGACTGTTTCTCCCGGATGGATCAATACAGGAGCGTCGAAAGCTTGGTTGGCTGAGATTGCAAGAAACGCCAATAGCACTGTAGAAAAAGCACAGCAAGGTGTAATGGATGCATTGGGCGGAATACCATACGGCAGGCCCGCTGAGTCGGAAGAAGTAGCTGAATTGGTTGGTTTTCTTGTTTCTCCGAGAGCCAGTTATTTATCAGGAACTGAATATGTAATTGATGGCGGTACTGTACCAACAATTTAATAATCTTAAAAAATAATAACCATGAACTTACCAAAAGTAGTAGCACACTTGATTAAAGCACAGAACGAATTTGATGCTGTAACGTATGCCAACCTGTTTTCAGAAACAGCCGTAGTGCTTGACGAAGGCAAAACGCATAAAGGACGAATTGAAATTGAGCAATGGATTGATCATTCAAACAAAAATTACCAATCGGTAATGAAACCAATGGAATATACCGAAAGCGGCACAACAAGCATCTTAATTGCAGAATGTTCAGGAACATTTCCAGGAAGCCCTATCACGCTAAAATTTCATTTTGATATTGCTGATGGGCAAATTCAGCATTTAAAAGTAACCGATTAAACCTAAAAGAGAGTGTGACTGTTACTATAAGTTATTTAAACAACAAAGCCATTGGAATGCAATGGCTTTAATTGTCTTTCTGTGGGCGATGAGGGATTCGAACCCCCGACCCCCTCGGTGTAAACGAGGTGCTCTGAACCAACTGAGCTAATCGCCCTTATTGTTTTGCTATACTGCTGTAACCAGTTCCGTATTGCGAGTGCAAATATAGTGTAGATTTTAATATTTGCAAACATTCAATTAAAAAATTATAAAATTTCTGCTACAACAAAAGTACTGCCGCCAATATAAATTAAATCTTTTACTGTGGCATCATGCAACGCAGCCTCATAAGCCTCTGAAACAGAACCATATATTTTACCATTTAAACCAAATTCAAAGGCTTGCTCTTGCAATTTGGCTGCATCAAGACCACGTGGTATATTGGGCCTGCAAAAATAATATACAGCATTTTCTGGCAGCAAGGGCAATATATCCGAGAGGTCTTTATCGTTAACCACACCAAAAATCATCCGTAATACATCATACTCCATTTCAGCAAGTTGCTGTATAACAAGCTTTAACCCATGGCTGTTATGGGCTGTATCTGCTATTACAACAGGATTTTGCTGTAACTGCTGCCATCTACCACTAAAACCGGTGTTGTTTCTTACACATAAAAGCCCTTTTTTAACAACGTCCTGTGAAATATTTACTTTTTCGGAAATTACTTCCAGTGTTTGCAACACCGTTTTAATATTATTCTTCTGATAATTACCTTTCAGGTCAGAAGGATAATCAGGCAATACAGCATCTGAAGCAAAATAAATATGCGCGCCCTTCTCCTTAGCCCTGTCTATAAACACAGGTTTGGTTTCTGCGGTGTACTCCCCAATCACAACCGGAATGCCTGGCTTTATTATACCGGCCTTCTCCCCGGCAATCTCCGGCAGGGTAGTCCCTAAAAAAAGGGTATGGTCCAAACCTATATTGGTTATTACCGATACAAGCGGGGTAATAATATTGGTAGAGTCCAACCTGCCGCCCATACCGGTTTCTATTACGGCAATATCAACATGTTCTGCGGCAAAATAATCAAAGGTCAGGCCAACCGTCATTTCAAAAAAACTCAGGCTGTTTTCCTCAAAAAAAGATTTATTGTTTTCTATAAAGCGGCACACATACTCTTCGGTAATATCCCTGCCGTTAACTTTTATACGTTCCTTAAAATCTTTAAGGTGGGGTGAGGTAAATAACCCTGTTTTATAGCCTGCTTCCTGCAATACAGAGGCCAGCATATTAGACACCGACCCTTTGCCGTTGGTGCCGGCAATATGTATGGTTTTAATACGGTTTTCGGGGTTACCAAGGTGTTTTGCCAGCAACAGGGTATTGCTGAGATCTGCCTTATAGGCCGAAGCGCCTTGTGCCTGATACATTGGCAGGCGCGAAAACATCCACTCAACGGTTTCCTTATAATTCATATACAAAAAATGGCAGATATAGTGAGTACCTGCCATCAGCTTATTTTAAATTTTACTAAACCAGTTGTTTAAGGGCAATTTCAAAAGCCGTAAAACTCATGTTTTTGCCTGAACTGTTTTGTGTATAAATATTTTGTATGGCTTTTTTTATAGTTTCAGAAGTATCCATAAAAATAGCTTCATCCGTCATTTGTACTTTTTTCTCCATAAAGTAGGCAAATACCCGGGCCATACCACAATTAGATATAAAGTCAGGTATAAGGCTCACTTTACTGTCTGTAGCCTCCATAACAGGGCCAAAAAATATTTCCTTATCGGCAAAAGGCACATTAGCTCCGGAGGATATAACTTCTAACCCGGCAGCTACCATTTGGTCCACCTGGTCTTTGGTTACCAGCCTTGAGGCAGCACAAGGGGCAAATATTTCGGCGCCCGTACTCCATATTTCAGTATTAATCTGTTCAAACGGAATCATATTGGCTGCGCCAAGTGTATTGCCTTTTTTGTTAAGAAACAACTGCTTTACTTCATCAAAACTAAAACCATCTTTATTTATCAGCCCGCCATCGCGGTCTATAATACCAACAATTTTTGCGCCAGATTTTGCCAGGTAAAAGGCTGCTGCTGCACCTACATTACCAAAGCCCTGTACTATTGCTTTTTTATTTTCTATAGTGCCGCCATAAATGGTATAGTAATGCTTTACAGCTTCGGCTACACCATATCCGGTAATCATGTCTGCCACGGTGTATTTTCGGTTTACATCGGGCGAAAAAACAGGATTTTCTATTACTTTAACAACACCTTGGCGCAACTGGCCTATACGGTTGATTTTATCGGCATCCGTTGGCCTGAAATGGCCGTTAAAAACACCTTCCTGCGGGTGCCACACACCACATTCTTCAGTCATGGGTATTACCTCATGTATTTCATCTACATTAAGGTCGCCACCTGTACCATAATAGCTTTTCAGCAGTGGAGAAACAGCTTTATACCAGCGTTGCAATACTCCCTCTTTGCGGGGATCAGCAGGATCAAAATTTATACCTGATTTAGCTCCGCCTATTGCCGGACCCGAAACCGTAAACTTAACCTCCATAGTTTTGGCAAGAGAAAGCACTTCGTTCATATCTAACCCTTTACGCATACGTGTACCGCCACCGGCAGCGCCACCACGCAATGAGTTAATAACCGTCCACCCCTGGGCTTCGGTTTCAGTATCTTTCCACTCAAAAACTATTTCAGGCTGTTTATTTTCAAATTTACTCAGTAAATCTTTCATTTGTTTGCGAATATCTTATTTGCCTGCAAAGATATAAAACAAACTCTGTTTTAAGGATAATTTTAAAGTTATAGGGGTAAAAACACCTCTATTATTGTTCCGTTGCCGGGTGTTGATTTAATATGCAAGGTGCCTTTTAGCGCATCTGCACGCGACTGTAAATTTTTTAATCCTATACCGCTGCGCGCTTTTTCGGTATCAAAACCAACACCGTCATCAGATATAATTATGTGTATGTTTGCTCCATCCTTTAGTATTCGTACCGTTGCATTTTTTGCTTGAGAATACTTATTTATATTTTGGAGCGATTCCTGTATTATTCTGTAAATATTTACTTTATATAAATTTGATAAATCATCCCAGTTTATTACCTCATCAACAATAGCCTCAAACTGTGTGTTAAATTTATTTTTTTGGGAAGTAATCATAAAACCAAGCAACAGGTCAAAACCTTTATCATCATACAGAATAGAGTTGCGGTTCAGTTCGTGCGATACACCCCTGATTTCTGCTTCAACACCCTGCAACTGTTTTATATATTCTTTTCGTAACTGTATAGAGGCATCATCAGATTTTTTATTGATAAATTCCAGGTTAAGGCGTACTGCATAAATATTATTTAAAATACCATCGTGCAACTCCATGGCTATACGATTTTTTTCTTCGGCACGTGCTGCATCTATTTTAGCCTGCTGCTCAAACATAAGCTGATAAATCTCTTCGTTGGCTTTTTGCTGCTCCTGCATTAAAACCAGTTCTTTATTGCGTGAGTTAAGGTAGTAAATAATAAATATTGCAGCTATAAACAGTAAAACCACTACCGATACCCCTATTATAAAACTGTTCTTTTTTGCCAGCACTTCTTTCTCGTGTAAAAGCCGTTCGGTTTCATATTCAATGCGGGCAAACTTGTTTTTATTTTGCTTGGCCTTTTCCTGTATACTGTCATTAAGGCGAATGTACAGGTCGCTATATTGTAAACTGTTTTTTTTGTCTGCATCTGTTAAAAACCGCAGGCTTAAAAGTGCATCTTCATGCCGTTTGGTTTTACTGGCCAGTTTGTATGATGACACTAAATAATCTAACGCATGTACGGTATCTTTTTTGGCCAGGTAATATTCCCCAAGGCTCTGTCTGTTTCCTATAATACCCGAAACGTTATCTAAGCTGTCATTTATCTTAAGCCCTTCTTTAAGCATGCTTTCAACCCCGGTCCTGTCACCCCGTTTAAATTTGGCATAGGCAAGGTTACTTATAACTTTTGCATATAGTGCAGGATAATTCTGCCTGAGATTATTGTTGTTTTTTAACTGTCCGCTAAAGACATCAATAGCCTTATCATATTTTTCCATTTTCTGGTATACCCAGCCAATGTTATTGTAACAGGAAATACGATAGGAAGTTATATAATTATCAGGATAACCGGCGCTTTTAAATTTATCAAGCTGGTCAAGCGCCTGCTCAAAATAATCTATTGCCTCCTCATAATTATTTTGTCCGTTTAGGGCGGTAGCAATAAGGTTAAGGCAGTGATACACCTCAACAACCTTATTTTCTTTTTTAAGCAGGGCGAGCGCTTTAAATGCTTCGGTTTCGCAAAGCACATACTCATTAATGTTATATAAAATATAAGCTTTATATAAAATAACCCCGCCTAGGTTATCCATAATACCCAATTGGCGGTAATAGCGTTCGGCATCATTATAATATATGTAAGCGCTGTCATTTTGTGCTGTTTCATAATATATAATACCCGAAATATAATAGGCATTGGCCAGGTTTAGTGTGTCATTAACCTCACGGGCCAGTTCAATAGCATTTTTAGATGCCCTGAGTGTTTTGTCTTGTTGGCGTATTGAATAGTAGTCGGAGGCCACACGGTTGTAGTTTAACCGGGTTAGCGAGTCGTTTTTCTGTCGTGACAGAATATCTGAAACAGAATCCAGATACTTTTCCCTTACATCTGCGCTTATAGAGTTGTCTTCAGCTATTTCAAACAAAGCATTAAGCTTATCCTGGTCTAGGGGTTCATGCTGGCAGGATATTGCGCATATTATAAGTATAAAAAATAAAAACCGTTTCAAAATAGCAAAGGCAATAGTATTAGTACTATTGCCTTTCAAAAATAAGATTTTATTTTAAATTTATTCGATATTGGGCTTTTTATACCTAATTCAGATATTAAAATTTTGGTGGCACCGGCCTTGGAAGGTCCGCTCCTCCTGAACAACCACAATCAGAACCTGTACCAAAGTCTGTTTGTGTAGTATCATTATTAGTTAGTCCGCTGTCGTCTGTTGAGCATGAAACTACAGACAGGCTTAGTACGCTGATTAAGCTAAGGGTTAAGATAATTCTTTTCATTTTAGTAAAGTTTTAGATGTTTAAACTATTTATATTTTGAATAATTCGGTTTAAAAAACTATTGTTGTTGGATGATTACACAGCAAAAGTAGGCCGATTAAACCAATAAAACAGTTAAAAACACTGGACTTTAGTAGATAAGGGTTGTTTATGAGTGGTTAACCTTTTTTAAAGGGTAATTATGCATATTATAAATATTCCGGAGCAATATTACGTATAATAGCATCTACACTTTCTTTAAAAGTTTTAGAAAAAGGTACAGATATATCTATTTCACTAAGATAACATAAAGACTTACCCGTGTTGATACGGGAAACATAATTGCTGTTAACTATATAGCTGTTGTGTATGCGGTAAAAAAAAGGAGGAAGGTTATTTTCGTAATGTTTTAATGTTTTGTAGGCTGTAATTGATTTTCCGTTCTGCAAATAAAAATCTGTAGTGTTATTATCAGCTTTAAGGTAAACTACATCTTTCAGGGCTATAAACTGGTAATCCCCATATGATTTTATGCAAACCTGTATATCAACATCATTGCGCTGCTGTTCGGTTTTACCCTGCACTTCCTGGTCTTCAGGAGGTAACAATGTCAAAGCAATGTCAGTTTGCAAACCGGGGTTAAGTTTTACATACCTGTAAACTGATTTACGAAGCGAATTGGGCTCAAGTGGTTTTAACAAATAATCAAAAACACCAGCCTTAATTGCCTGAAAAGCATGTTTTTCAGAATCTGACAATACTATAAATGCTGGCAAATCGTTAAGATATTGGTATAATTCAGTAATTATTCCGAAATTTAAATCGTTTTTACTTTTATTACTAAGATTTAAAAAAACAATTTTTGGATTATGTTCCAATATAAGGTTGACAGCCTCCTCTTTATCAGATGTGGTAGCCAGGCATTTAAAGCCGGGAAGGTTCTTTAAATACAATATTAATTCTTCTGATACATCAGGACTGTCATCTATAATAAGATAGAAATATTGCACTATAATGTTTCGTAAATAAATTTAAAATTATATAAACAAAATGCAATTTAATAATTTTACAGTGAAACTGTAATTTTTATAATTTTGCAAATATACAAATTCTTATGCCCCAGGATTTAAATATATTAATAGTTGACGACCACCCCATGACCATAAACGGTTATATTAATGTGTTGTCTGATGAAAAATTTGAAGGTTACAACCTTGTTTTTAGTAAAGCGCTTGATTGCGAACAAGCTTATAACCTTATTACAGAATCTAACAATAAAGGTACACCCTTTAATGTAGCCTACCTAGATTTGAGCCTTCCGCCCTACCCGGCCCAAAACATATATTCCGGGCTGGACCTTGGTGTGCTTTTACGTAAGGCAGTACCCGACTGTACTATAATAATACTCACCATGCATAGTGAGGCGCCGCTTATAGACCGCCTTATTAAAGAAATTAACCCGCAGGGTATTTTATGTAAAAGCGATATTGATATTGATGAATTTTTAAATGCTTTTAAAATTATTTTTAGTGGAGACAATTATCTTAGCAGCAAGATAGTAAAATCGCTTAAAGAGAAGGTGTTTGAAAACTACAATCTCGATAAATACGACAAACAGATACTAATGCGCTTATCTGAAGGTATATCTACCAAAAATATCCCTAATTATGTACCTTTATCCCTAACTGCTATAGAAAAAAGAAAAGCCAGAATGAAAAATATGCTGTTACAGGGCCGTGGCGGCGATGATCATGAACTGGTAGAAGCCATAAAAAAAATAGGGTTTATTTAAGTGCTGTATATCTTTCCGGAACTATGATTTTTTTGTGCACCGGTAACACTTGCCAGCACATTAATTTCTCCCCTCAGCTTTAGTACGCCCAAAAGTGCAAAAATTAATGCCTCTTTATATTGTATAGTATCATCATTTGGCAACACAACGGCAACACCTGGTAAAAGCGCTTGTATCTTTTCAATAAGAAACGTGTTATACACCCCACCACCGGTTATAAGCAAACTGCAATTTGGTGTTGCCACACATTGTGCTATCTGGCTTGCTACATGGGCTACATAGGTATGCAATTTATCTTCGGTAGGTATATTATATTGTTCCAAAAGGGGTAAAACTGTAGCCTTTACAAACTCTACCCCTAATGATTTGGGATAGGGTTTATTATAAAATTCAAGGCTTTCCAGCTCAAAAAGCAAATCATTGTTCAACTTACCGCCGCGGGCTATTTTTCCACCGTTATCATACGGGTACCCCAATCTCCCAGAATAAAAATTAAGTACCGTATTAACAGCACATATATCATAAGCCAGCCTTTTGCCATGCTCCTCAAAAGATATATTGGCAAAGCCTCCAAGGTTAAGGCAATAAGTATAGTCGGCAAACAAAAGTGCATCGCCAATGGGCACTAAGGGTGCGCCCTGCCCCCCCATTGCCACATCCTGAACGCGAAAATCACAAACCACCTTTTGCCCCGTTAACGTGGCAATTTGTGGCAGGTTGCCAATTTGCAGGGTAATTCCTTTTTGCGGTTGGTGCAATATGGTATGCCCATGCGATGAAAGGGCATCAATACCTGAAATTTTATGTTTTGCAATAAAGCTGCGTATTATATCGGACAGCAGTACGGTATATTCATTATTAAGCTGTTGTAATTGTTGGGTAGTATAGTCTACAGCCTCCTTAAGCCTTGTTACCCATTTATCAGAATAAGGTATGGTTTCAGCAGTGATAATTCTATATTTCCAGTTACCGCCGCTCAGGCTAAACTGAACGTAAGAAAGGTCGACACCATCAAGCGAAGTACCCGACATTACTCCTATAATATTATAAATATGTTTATTCATACTGTAAATTTACACACAGAAATTAGAAAATTCACATTAAATAATTACATTTGGGTGCAATCAAACAAAAAAAGCAATTATTGTATTATGGATTTTAAACTTACTGAAGAGCACTTGATGATTCAGCAGGCTGCACGAGATTTTGCCCGTACAGAATTGTTACCCGGAGTTATAGAAAGGGATGAAAAACAGATTTTCCCTGAAGAGCAGGTAAAAAAAATGGGGGAACTGGGCTTTTTAGGCATGATGGTAGCGCCGGAATATGGCGGCAGTGGCCTTGATACCATATCTTATGTGCTGGCTATGGAAGAAATTTCTAAAATAGATGCCTCTGCATCGGTTATCATGTCAGTAAATAATTCATTAGTATGCTGGGGGCTTCAGGCCTTTGGCTCTGAAGAGCAGAAACAAAAACACCTTACACGCCTTGCAACCGGCGAGACAATAGGCGCTTTTTGCCTTTCTGAACCGGAAGCCGGCAGCGATGCCACATCACAAAAAACAACCGCAATAGATAAAGGCGACCACTATATACTTAATGGCACTAAAAACTGGATAACAAATGGTGGCACCGCAGGTGTATATATAGTAATTGCACAAACTCATGTAGAAAAAAAACATAAGGGCATAAATGCGTTTATTGTAGAAAAAGGCATGGATGGGTTTGAGATAGGCCCCAAAGAGCAAAAACTGGGGATACGCGGCAGCGATACCCACTCCCTTATATTTAATGATGTTAAAGTACCTAAAGAAAACCGCATTGGCGAAGATGGCTTTGGCTTTAAGTTTGCGATGAAAACACTGGCAGGAGGGCGTATAGGCATAGCATCTCAGGCATTGGGTATAGCCAGTGGTGCTTATGAGCTGGCGCTTAAATATTCTAAAGAACGAAAAGCTTTTGGCACCGAAATTTGCAACCACCAGGCCATTGCCTTTAAACTTGCCGATATGGCAGTGCAAATTGAAGCGGCACGCCATTTATGCCTTAAAGCGGCCTGGGATAAAGATAACGGGCTTAATTATGATATTAGTGGCGCTATGGCCAAGCTATACGCCTCTCAGGTAGCCATGGATACAACTATTGAAGCAGTACAGGTACATGGCGGCAATGGTTATGTAAAAGAATATCATGTAGAGCGGATGATGCGTGATGCAAAAATTACACAAATTTATGAAGGCACTTCAGAAATTCAGAAAATTGTAATATCACGTGCCATACTTAATAAGTAACAAAAAAGCTGCTTAAAGCAGCTTTTTTGTTTTAATCCTGTCAAGAAAAGCATCCAGCTTTTTTACCATACCATATTTAGTGTCTTCAAGGTCCAGGTATACTACATTATCGTTTTGTAACATCCCGTTATTATTCCCCCTGCCCCTTATACCAAGCAATATGGGTATATCTTCTCTAAATAGCTGTACAAAGGCGGGCATTTCCAGCGCATCACTCATAATAAACACCATACCTTCATATCCATTATGTGCAATATCAGTACCTGATAATGAAAAATCATACTCCTTTTTAAGCTCTTTTATTAGCTTATAATATCCAAATTGCCTGTCGTAAACTAATATCTTTTTTTTCATAACTTAAATTTTATGCGTGCATTGTACTATCTAAATATTAGTTATTAAAAAATAACTATATAATTATATTTTATTTGTTATTTAACGGAAAAACGATACATTATATCGAGTTTTTTCCTTAACAAGACTGCTTTTAAAAACACTTAGTTATTTTTATCCTGTAAAAGGAAATAATAACCTTTGATATTTGATTTTAATAGTGTTTTTATTGTAAAAACAAACGCTAAGACACTAAAATTAAGTAAGGTGGTTTAGAAGTATTTTATTATTGGTGACAATTCAAAAGTAATCAACAAATTTATATAGTAAACCAAATAATAAGTTATAGTTTAAATAAAAAAATTATAATTATCATCGTACAGTATCCAACTAAAAATTTATATTATGAATGTAATCGGTCACAAAATCAAAAATTTGCGGGAGCAAAAGGGCATAACCCAAGAGGTTATGGCGCTTCAGCTTGATGTAACACAAAGTAACTACGGGCGCCTTGAGAAAGATGACAGAAGGCTAAATGTTGTTAAACTCCTTAAGATAGCGCGTATACTTGATGTGAACATCAGTTATCTTTTTAATGAATCGGATATTATATCTGATAACATGAACCCTGAGTTCTCTAACTCTAATAAGGAAGTGTATGACATTCTTATTGAAAGCCTCAGGTCTGAAGTGCAACACCTTAAAGATGAAATCAGCTTTTTAAGGGTTATGGTACGCAGCTAATTGTTTAAAAAACTTTTATTGCAACACTTTTATTGCAGGCTGTACCGTTATATAAAATAAGATTATTATTTTTATTGGGATGGTACAAAAGCCAAAAGCCATAAAATACAAAGTTATTGCCGGATACTTATTGTTGTTTATAACAGCAGTAGTATCCGTTTTGTTTATATACACACAAATTTTAAAAATTGCCATCCCCTCTGTTAATAACAGTGAAAACAGTAAAATTTTAAGGGTAAGCAATACCATTGCGCGGCTGTATGCATCAGAAGCTGTGGGGCGCAATGCCATACTCACAACATCTTCAGAAAACCTTGAGCGATATAACCTTCTTGTAGACAGTATTGGTAAACAGATAGATTCTCTTAAAACAGATGCCACAAGCAGCCAGGCAACAAAGTTTGACAGCATACAATTACTTTTAAAGCGTAAAAAAAGAAGTATTGCCGAAATTGTAAGCTACCGCAGGCAGTACGAAAAGAAGAGCCGATTTGAAATTGCGCGGGAAAAAATATACTCTACTAACGACTCTATAAGAAGCCGTGTAAAACCAATTGTATCATCGCGCGTGCATGAGTGGGATGCCCTTGTAAATTCTGCACTAAGCCCTAAACAGTTAGACTCACTAAGCAAACTTCAGGTTTCTAACGATACTCTGGCTATGGCATTTGGAGAAGTGCTTAATACGGTTTTGATAAAAGATAATAAGCTGAAATATGAGCTGTACCTCAAAGAGCAAAAACTGCTTGACGAAAACCGTATTATTTCAGACCAACTACGCACTATACTGTTAACTATAGAGCAGGAATTTCTTACAAATTCTTATCAGGCCATCAACACCTCGCAACAGGCTATTTCAAAAACAGTTAAAACCATGGCGTGGGTTGGGGCTATTACTTTTATTTTTCTCATACTATTTGCCTATATTATAATCCGAGATATATCTATAAACCAGCGATACCGCGTAAGGCTGGAAGAGCTAAATACTGAGAACGAAGATTTGTTGCGTAGCAAATCCATGCTTATGGCTACCGTAACACACGATCTGCAAACGCCTTTGGGCAGTATTTTGGGGTTTTATAATTTATTAAACCAGTCAGAGGTAAACCTTAAACAAAAACAATACTTAGGCAATATAAAAGAATCTGCCGACTACATCTTAAAATTAGTAAATGACCTGATGGATTTTTCGAGGCTGGAAAACAACAAAATTTCTATTGAGCCGGCAGCATTTAATGTAAAACAACTTATAGAATCGGTTTGTAAAACATTTGAACCTATTGCACTAAATAAAAATATTGAACTAAACTGGGATGTAGATGATGACCTTGATGCACCTTTTATAAGTGACCCTTACCGTATAAAACAAGTACTTACCAACCTTATTGGCAATGCCTTAAAATTTACCAGTGAAGGCTCTGTAGAAGTTACTGCACAAACTATGGTAAATACTATCAAAATATCGGTAATAGATACAGGTATAGGTATTGCCGAAGAGCAGCAGGATGCTGTTTTCAGGGAATTTACACAGGCCAACAGCGGAATAGAAAAACGTTTTGGAGGCTCAGGCCTGGGGCTAACTATTTCCAAAAGGATTATAGAACTGTTAGGGGGCACTATAACTCTTAAGAGCGAATACGAAAAAGGTTCGGTATTTACCCTGTCTATACCTAAAACACCTGCACCGGAAGGGGCTTTGAACAGTGAGGAAAAAAATATTGAAGTTGACACGGACAGTGCTTTTCTGGCAGGAAAAAAAATACTTGTTATTGATGATGATGCAGTGCAGTTATCACTTATGAAGGAACTGCTGCACCAATATGATTCAGCCGTTACTACTGAAATAAATACACGCGAAGCGCTTAGCCTGCTGCAAAAAAACAGTTTTGATGCTGTAATTACCGATGTGCAAATGCCTGTTATGGACGGTTTTGAACTGGTAAAAGCCATACGTGCCCACCAAAATAAAATAATAGCGCAAATACCTGTGATAGCCCTTTCGGGCAGTAAGGATATAAGTGGAGAAGCCTATACAACGGCAGGTTTTACAGCACACCATACCAAACCGCTGCAATTAAATAAACTGTTACATGAATTTGCTGAAATTTTTAATACTAAAGCTCCGGCAATAAATATATCAGCCAATAATGAAAGCGGTGCTTTATATAACCTTAGCAGCCTGATGTTTTTTATCAGTAACGATGATGAGGCCCTAAAAAATATATTAACCGTATTTGTGCAAAGTGCAGAAGATAATAGCCTGGATTTAAAGAAAGCTGCTAAAACTGGTGATACAGAAAAGTTATCTGAGGTGGCCCATAAAATGATACCCATGCTTAAACAAATAGAAGCAAGGCATATTGCAGCCGCTTTAAGCCCGCTTGAAGATATGAGCCTGCCCTATACCGGCAAAGCATTAGAAGATTATATAGAAGATATTTGTATAAAGGTAGCTGCTTTGCGCCAACAATTAATAAACGATTATAACTTACAGGTTAATATTGTATAGCTTAAGTTTATTATACAATGTTTTCCTGTCTATATCCAGTAGCCTGGCAGCTTTAGATTTGTTATAATTTGCTTTTTCCAGTGCCTGCATTATTGCCCGCTCCTCATCAGCTTTGGTATAGGTATTTAATAAACTGCCTTCCTTAACGGCCTGTTGCATTTCCTGTGGCAATACTCCCATATGTATAACGCTACCTTTTTCAAGCAAAACCGAACGCTTAATAATATTCCGCATTTCGCGCAGGTTTCCCGGCCAGTCATACCTGCAAAAAAAATCTTCTACCTCTTCATCAAAACCCTGCACCTCTTTTTCAAGGTCTTCATTTGCCTGTTGAAGAAAATGAAGCGCAAAAATCATGATATCTTTTTTGCGTTCAGAAAGCCTTGGGGCTTTAATAGTAAATTCATTTAATCGATGATACAAATCTTCCCTGAAATCCCCTTTTTTCACCGCTTCGGCAAGGTCTTCGTTTGTCGCGGCTACTACACGTATATCTACCTGTGTTTCCTGGTTACTGCCCACAGGTTTTATTTTACGCTCCTGTAGGGCTCGTAATAACTGTACCTGTACCTCGTAAGAAAGATTACCAACCTCGTCTAAAAAAAGTGTCCCGCCGTTTGCAGCTTCAAAATGCCCGGTTTTATCGGTTACAGCACCTGTAAAAGACCCCTTTAAATGCCCGAAGAATTCACTCGAAGCAAGTTCTTTTGGTATGGCACCGCAATCAACCGCTATAAATGGTTTACCGGCGCGTTTACTGTTTGTGTGTATGCTTTGTGCTATATACTCTTTGCCCGTGCCGCTATCGCCCATTATAAGTACCGACATGTTAGTGGGTGCCACAAGTTTTATATGCTCATGTAAGAGTGCCGACTCTTTACTTACCCCTTCTACAAAAGGCACACTGGCTTGTTTGGGCTTGCTTACAGGAGCCGTTTGCCTCTCCGCTTTCTTAGTGATAGCCTGCCCAATGGTATACAAAATTTCTTCCGGGTTTATGGGTTTGCCTACATAATCATAAGCACCAAGTTTTATGGCATTAACCGCTGTTTTAATATCAACATAGCCGGTCATCAATATTACCTGGGTATTTTGTGAGGCTTCTTTAACCAGTTTTAAAATTTTGAGCCCGTCACTGTCCGGCAGCCTGATGTCGGTTAGTACAACATCAAACTTTTGTTTAGAAATTTCCTGTTGTGCCTGTTCGGCAGTAAAAGCATTTGTTACTTCATATGCATTTTTTTGCAAGAATGTTTTTAACATCATGCAAAAGGCAGTATCGTCATCAATAACCAATATTTTCGAGCTCATCCGGTAAAATAATACCTCACAAATTTAAGAGTTTAATAATTGTAAAATGTTAATAAAAACAAAAGGAGACTTAAATTAGTCTCCTTTGTCTGAAGAAAAAATCTTCAAAATCACCTTACTATATGTCTTCTGCCTTTTTAATACCTTACTATTATTAAAGGTTAGATATTTAATAATAAGTAAGAATTATACCATTGTACTATATAAAACCTTATACAATTATAAGATACTGAAAAACAGATTTTTAAATAAAAAATAGATTGTAATGACAATAACTGGATTATGTAGAATTCTACATATTGCTGTGGAATTTCTACACTTTTTAACGAATCATGGCAAAGTGGCCTTTGTATACACGGCCATCTTCCCTCTTAACCACAAACCAATAATCTGTTGAAGGTAATTTTTTACCGTTATATGTGCCATCCCAACCAATACTCTGAGTATCAAATGATGTTATAAGTTTTCCATAGCGATCAAATATATACGTCATTAATCCGGTTTCAATCCATGAATTCGGAATTCTCCACGTTTCATGATGCCCATCTCCGTTAGGTGTAAAAAATTTAGGATAATTAAGTAATGCTACTTCTTGGGTAACAATACCACAACCATAAGTGTCTCTTACATATACGGTATAAATATCAGGCTCAAGGTTATCAAAAGTTGGGCTTTCCTGCCACACAATACCATCAAGCGAATATAAATAACCATCGGCACCACTTGCAGATACCGTAATGGAATTATCATTCTCAGTCCAGTCAGTAATAGTTATATCTGTAATTTCAGGCTCATCAGAAGCTGCTACCTCTATAGATACAAGTACATCACACGTATTGCTTCCATATATATTACTCACATTAACAGTGTAGATTCCCGGTTCTGTAACTGTGATTGACCGGCTTGTCTGCCCGGTAGACCAAAGGTAAGAATCAAAACCTGCATCAGCTATTAAGACTACCTCTCCCTGATTGTCGCAAATGGTAACCTGGCTGTTTGTTTCCACATCAGGATATTCTGACACCTGTATGTCAAACTGGGTAATTGAATGGCAAATACCAATATAATTATGCTCTACCCTAGCATAAATAGTTTGTGGATTAGTATTATTGGTATAATTATATGGCAAGGGATTACTACCACTCTCGGCATCATCAATGTTATCATAATACGTAACGGTATAAATATCCGGAGCCAATAAGCCTAAAATAGTGCTGTTTTGCTGTGTAAGGTCAAATTCCTGCTGGTCGGGCTGTCCCCGTTCTATACATAAAAGCATGTCATCAGGTTGATTAGCCGATGTTAAATCAGGTAATTGGCTTATATTTTGAATCCTGTTTACTTTATTACCACACGAATCTTCTACCTGAAAAACATACACACCGGGTTCAAGCCCCTCAAATACATTATTTGTCCCGTTTTCCACTAAAAAATCCTGTCCGTTTTTAGAAATAATCCTGTATTGTATAGGTGCTAATCCTCCGGCCTCTATATACACAGAAATATCTCCCCCATCAGCTACACACGAAAGATCATAAATATTTTCTACAACCACCCCGTCATAATAATCAAACTCACCTAATATTTCTATACAATTTTTTTCGGCAACGCCGTCACCTACTGTAGTAAAAGACCTTACAATTCTTAAATGCCCATAAAATACCAGGTTAATATTATTGTGATTGTTCTGTAACTGGTAAGAATTATCGCTGTTAGGAATATCGCCTTCAGTATATACAATACCTGTTTCAGGATGCATCCATTCTCCGGGCGATGATGGGTTTTCTACTTGCAGCCAATATACAGGCGTTGCCATATCAGAAACAGTATTATCATCAAGCAGGATATCGAAAGAGTTGCAATGCGCTTCAAAAACATACAAATCATCTATTGCAATATTTTCATTTACTAATGTAAAAGAGACCTGTTTTTGTATTCCACACACATCTACACCTTGTAAAGTATAATTACCCAATGGTAAATTAGTCATATAGAGTTTACCATTAGCGGCTATTTTATCTGAAACATCATGAGGTAAAGCCTCAGGGTACGCCAACGGTGCAGCTATAACAAACATGGTAACCAATTTACCATTACGGCTACGCGCAATAACACCGCCCGTCTGGGGCGAACAATCAGGTTGAGGATCTGCCTCAAACTCCAGCTCTTCAAAAGGAGGCACGGTTACTTCAACCGTATAATGGCCTCCACACGAATCTGTTATATCAATTACATAGTCACCAACCGGCATATTTATAAGAACAAGTTTGCCTGAACTATTAATAAATGAAGAAACATTTTGAGGCAGCGTAATATCAGGACTTTCAGTATAGGCCGCAGGAGCTTCTGTTATAGTAGCACTTACCACCTCCCTATCAGGAAAAGAAACTGTTATACGGCCCGAATTACTAAAACAACCATTATTACGGGATTCTACCGTGGGAGGTAATAAGTCATATATTATTTCTATATCGTCACTTGCCGTCCTTCCACATGCATCTGTAATCTGCACTTCATAAACTCCCTCAGGTAATGGGGCGCCTAAGCCTCCATAATTTACCAGCGGATTAGTAAAAGGCCCCGGGTGGTTACCGTTATAGGCAACAGGTGAAAACCCTACAGGCTGATCTAAAAATTCAACCGTATAAGGCGGCATAAAATTAGAAACATTTAATGTGATGTAATATTCACCGCAAGGCAACGGATTATCAGATATTGTTAACGATGGTACAGGATTTACAATCATACCGCTATTGCCATATTGCATACCGCAACCATTTGTAACCACTATATCATAAGTATAGGTAGCGCCATCAAAAGGAAACTCGTGGGAAAATTCTAAAAAAGAGGGTGCCCCACTATAAAATGTCTGGGTGCTTATAATATCATCTCCTCCATCAGCCGGATGTATAATATACTCAATAGTTAAGGGATAATTTATGGTAGTAGTTTCAGGGTATGTGATAGTATTGGTTATTGTAAAAGTATTGCAGTCTCCTGTATTTACCTGACTGAATATAGGCTGGGAAACTGTAGGTGAATCTATATCATATTCAACGGTAAAATTTTGAACAATGGCTTCTCCGCATTCATCATAAACCCGAAAATAGTAAAAGCCTTCGGGCAAATTGGTAAATACATTAGATTCCTGCAGAGGCATAGTAACAGGACCAGAAAAAATTTCATATGAGGCAGCGGTTCCTGTGAGTACATTAATAACCACCTGACCACCGGTATCGCAATTTTGAGTTACGGTATAAATTGAATAGGTAAGGTTAACTATTTCCTGTTCTATTGTTACTGTTTGCTGTACTGAATTAGAAAATGCACCTAACGTTTGTAAGGCAGTAACCTGATAAGTACCTGCGCTAAGCCCTTCTAAAACTGTTGATGATGTGACCAGATTATCTCCATCAGGCAATAAAACTACATTAAATAAAAAAGTAGCGCCAGGTGTACCACCTTCTACATTGAATGTAAGCGAGCCATTACCAGTACAGGTTTCATTAGTGGGAATAACATTTAATGTAAAATCAGATAATTGCGAATATGACCTTGCGATATTTAAAAATACCACACAGGCAACACAAAAAAATTTAATTCTATTACTAGTAATGTTTCTTTTCCAGCTGTTTCTCATAGTACTATAGCTAACTATTATTAGCTAATAACTCAATTATAAAACTATGCCAGGTACAAGTAAAATATATTACAAAAAAGTTACCCGGTATATTTTTCAATTTATAATAATTATATATTTAAAAACTTAAATTTATGACGATATAAATTAGCTGGTATTAACAAATTTAAAACAAAAATTTAACAATTACAATGTTATTTTATTTTAGAAATTAAGTCAGAAACGTATTTCCCCACCTTAAACCACAATTTCCACAATAATTATTCAATTTTTAAATAAACACCCCGTCTATATAAGGGGGTATTATGGAAATTATTAACATTTTAATAAAAATGAGTACTACATAAAATCTCCTTATGCTGTTTAAAAAGGGTGTTAGCAGTATTTGAAGAAATATACAAACAAAAAAAATCCCCTATCCATAAGGATAGGGGATTTATATAAGAAGGCGATGACATACTCTCCCACAAACTGCA
>NZ_JBELPZ010000015.1:0-85163 GCF_046000445.1 Flavobacterium rhizosphaerae
TGTAAAGCAAACTGTACCGAAGAGGAGCATGCTAAAAACAGGAGAAGTGAGTTTGTTATTGTGAAGAAAGGTGAGGAAAAAAAATAAACGCTAATCTCTAAATAGTATATAAAAAATAAACCCTGCCAAACGGCAGGGTTTATTTTTTATATAAACTCATTGAGCTTTATAAGGTTATTTGAAAATCTAATTATCGCTTTGATACCATTCTGCAAATGAAGTTTCGGTTTCCTGTAGTTTGAGGGAGTAGAGCTTAATATTTTCAGGTAGCCTGCGTTTAATTTTTTCTGCAAAATCTATAACCATATTTTCGCTTGTAGGCTGGTAATCTACTAAAATTACATCATGCCCGCGACTTTTAAGTTCATTAGCGAGTTCCAGGTGTGGTGTATTTTGGTTAAATACTGTTGCATGGTCAAATACATCAACAATTTCTTCTTTTACTATGTGTTTCAGGTCACCAAAATCTATTACCATGCCATATTTTACGTGCTTGCTGTTAGTAATGGGTGTGCCTATAACGGTAACAGAAAGCTTGTAGCTATGCCCATGGACATTCTTGCATTTTCCATCATAGCCGTACAATGCATGGCCGGTTTCAAAATTAAATTGTTTGGTAATCCTGATTTTGCTCATTTTATAGTAATTATTACGCAAATTTACTAAATTAAAACGGCTCAATTATTTTTTATCAACATAACTGTTTTCAAACTATATTTGTCCGCTTTTAATTAGTGGCTATGTACGCGGAAAATAATCCTTTTTACGAAAAGGTAATTGATGACATTGCGCATCAACATTATAGTGTGGCGGATAATTTTTTTACGCTCGATGAAATTTCCGCCCTGCGGGATGGCCTTCTTGTTAAATATGAAGAGGATCAGTTCAAAAAATCAGCAATTGGTAACCAGTTTAACGAACAGGTTGTTAAAGCTATACGTGGTGATTTTATTTGCTGGCTGGATGCACAAAATATGGGTGAGGCAGAGAAACATTTTTTTTCTAAAATAAATGACTTTGTGGATTACCTTAATAGAACCTGTTTTTTAGGCATTGTTGAAAAAGAATTTCATTATGCCATTTATCCTCCGGGAACATATTATAAGCGCCATCTGGATGCTTTTGTAAATGATGACCGTCGCAGGCTTTCTATAGTATGTTACTTAAATGATGAAGACTGGCAAAACGATTATGGCGGAGAACTGGCTATCTATTTAAACAAAGATGGTAAAGAACAAGTAGTGGATATTTATCCCTTACCCGGCAGAATGGTTATTTTTGAAAGCCAGTTACTGGAACATGAAGTGAAGCCGGTAAAGCATGAAAGACTAAGTATTACCGGATGGTTAAAAACAAGGGGGCAGGCTATTTAAATTTATCAAGGGCATTTTTTGTAAACTCTGACATTGCCAGCCTTCCTGTTATTTTGGCTCTTTCGGACAAAAGTTGATCCCAATCATCAGTACCTTCCCAAAATATTTTTTTTAATGCATAAAGGGCTTCCGGATTCTGGGCAGATAAGTGTGCCGCCATTTTGTTTACTTCTTCAGTTAAAAGCTCTACTGTTGGCAATATTTTATTATAAAAACCTTTTTGTAATGCCCAATCACTGCTTTTCCATTCAGTGTCAAGGCTCATTTCAGCTAATGCACTGGTTCCGCACTTTTTTATTATAGCCGGAGCAATAACAAAAGGGCCTATACCAATGTTAATTTCAGGCAGGCGTATAGAGGCCTTTACGGTAGCTATTGCATAATCACAAGCAGCAATAAGGCCAACGCCACCCCCGGCGGCTTTACCCTGAATGGCCCCGATAATTATTTTTCCGCATGCCCTCATAGCATTAATTACATTGGCAAATCCCGAAAAATAAACAGCACCTTCTTCATAATTGGATATATGCTGCAATTCTGTAAAAGATGCTCCGGCGCAAAAAGTACCATTGCCTGAACTTTTAAGTACAATAACGTGCACCTCATGGTTATGTGCCAAGGTGTTAAATGTGCTGGAAAGCTGTTTTAAAAGCGCTGAAGGCAACGAATTTGCCGCTGGATGGCAAAACTCAACCCAAGCTGTGTTATTCATTATAGAAGTGGTTATTTCCCCGTTTTTATTTTCTGTTATCATTTAAAGTTCGTTTAGATATTGAAATTTACAAAATTGACAGGGGTATAGAAACTTTTTTTTAAAATTGTTTATTATTTGTAATGTGAAGTGATTTTATACTATATTTGCAAACGCAAAATTTAATGGGGATGTAGCTCAGCTGGCTAGAGCGCTTGCATGGCATGCAAGAGGTCGTGGGTTCGACTCCCATCTTCTCCACAAATAAAAATCGAAAATCCTTGTAATTTAAACAGTTATAAGGTTTTTGTGTTTTTAGTTATCCGTTTTGTATTAAATAATTCTCCTGATTATTAATCACTAACCAATATGCAATGGACAATTTACTCAATAAATAACCTCCATTTGATTAATCAGGTCTTTTATTTTGCTTTCATCGCTTTCACTGTTAAATAAATTTTCGCTTGGGAATTTCATTCCAGTATGAACTATTTTAGAGCGTAATGTATATAAAGCATTAAATTTCTTTTTATTGTTCTCATTATTGCCAATATATTTCAGAAGATAATCACGATATTTTTTTGACACACTATATTTTGGCTGGCCACATTCGCTACATTTGGGCGGCTTAAATTCTCTATTTTCATAATTAACCATTGTTTCAATTGAAGTAAATGCAGAGATTACAGATAATGTCTTTTTATACTGTCTAAGTTCAACAGCTGAAACATGATGTGATATTGCCGTGTCAATGATTTTTTTAGTTTCTTTATCCAGAAGATAATACGCATCTAAACCTAAAAAATCAAATCTGGGAATGTAATAACAGTATTGCTATAATAATTGCTAATTTATTGTTAATTTACAAAATTGCCTTCATCCACAAAATAATTGGTAACTTCTTCACCCTTGTTGTTGTAATAACAAAAGCGGAACACGCCTTCTAAAACGAAACCCACATAGCGGGGCACCTTACCGGCTTCAGAGAGGTAGTCGTCTTTTTTAAATTCAAGCATTTCAACCTTGCTGAGTAAAAACTCGATTTGCTGTTTGTTCAAGTCACCAAATTGCAGGATAAGATTAATGAGTGCTTCCATCATGTAAAGATAATGCACAGCGCAAAGCAGTCATTTACTATATAGTAAAAAAATAGAACACGCCGACACCAACTTATTTTTATTGCGAAAACATTATAGTGAGCCTTGTTAAAATTTGTCAATACTATAACGTTAAAAAACGAGTTATATTCATACCTTGAAACAAACTCATGACCAACAGTAACCTTATTAAGAAACTTAAGGAAGGCGACCAAAAAGCCTACCAGGAGGTATATATGGCCTATTTTGACCGGCTTGTGCAGGTTGCCAAAAAGTTTGATTTTAAATTCCTTACACCTCACGACCTGGTTCAGGAAACGTTTTTGCACCTCTACAAGCAGCGTGACCTGCTAAAAGAAGACGTACTGTTTGACAAGCAGCTTTTTGTAATGTGCAAAAATCTGATTATTAACCATCTTAACCGCGAAAATAAGGTCATACCCCTCGACCCGCATAAATTTCAGGTTCCGGCGGAAGAAGACATCCAACACAATTTTGAGGCCCAGAGGCTCAAGCTAAACCAGCTGCTGGACCAGCTGCCTGAGCAGCAGCGCAAAATATTTACCCTCCACAAACTGGACAACTATTCGTATCGTGAGATAGCTGAAATTACTAACCTTTCAGAGAAAACGATAGCCAACCACATTTATCTGGCTACAAAATTTATTAAAAAAAGTTAGCTTTTCATTAGGAACTTTTTTTTCGCCATTTGTTATACCCCAAAACAGCACTTGATTATGGGGCTTGCAGTATTTAAAACCAGCGTTACTACACAGCAACAGGCAGACCACCTGCTGCACCTTTTACGCCAGCGCATATCAGATGGCGTAATTTATTTCCACCCGCAGGGGACTGTGCACAATTGCCATATACAAACCAACCGCGATATTACCGATATAGCCTGCGCCTTTTTTAACAATGAAGGCTTTGACTGCCAGAAACTTTAAAAATATATACTATGCACGAAAAAGACATTGAAAAGAAGATGCAGGAAGCCTGGAACGCCCCGGTAACTCAACAATCGCAAACTGATAAGGAAGCCCTGTGGCAGCAATTTGCCAGCGAGGCCTTCCCGGCTAAGAAAAAACGCACATGGCTGTACCCGGCAGTGGCGGTATTTGTGGCGTCATTAGCCATAGCGGCTTATTTTACAGTGGTCAGCACAAGTAATGGTAATAGCGCGCTGGCCTATACCATTATAGAAAACCCGTCCACCATAATCAAGAAGGTTATTTTACCCGATAGTTCTGTGGTAGAGCTGGAACCCAAAGCCGAGATCCGCTATGGCGAAAACTTTACGTACAACCGTAACGTAAAGCTAACCGGCGAAGCCTCTTTCAGCGTTCAGAAGGACAGGCAGCATCCTTTTAGCGTAAACTGCGGCGAAACCACAACAACAGTGCTGGGCACCTGTTTTACGGTTAACGGCACTACCCAAAACAGCGTGCAGGTAAACCTGTATGAAGGTAGTGTGCAAATGAATGTAAAAGGCAGCAAGAGCAGCTGGATACTATCGCCCGGAGAAGAGTTTGAGTACGAAAACGGCTTGGTAACAGTAGAGGCGTTCAACCGTTTCCGTGATTTTAACAATACAGAGCTAAGCATCATAATAGCCTATATAAAAAACAATTACGGCTATAGTGTAGACATACCCGCAGAATACCTCATAAAAAAAATTACCCTGCGGCTTAATAAAAAGGAGGAGCTTGAAAATGTAGTGGGCATCATTGCCCATATCTATGAACTAAAACCCACAATAGATGAAAAAGTAAAGAAAATCACCTTACAGTAAAAATGCAAAAGGATGCCATAGCCGCGAAACTAAACATCCTTTCATGATTAAACAGAGTCTCGAAAACCCTCTTAACCTATTTCAAAAATACAAAAATTTATGAAGCATTTATTTTCAGCATGCTTTTTACTCTTTAGCCTGGCCCTTTTTGGGCAGCAGGTAACCCTTACGCTTACAAAAGGAGCCACTTTAAAAGAGATATTTGGCACAATAGAGCAGCAAACTGACTTTAAGTTTGCCTTTACAGACCAAATAGACCTTACCCAGAAATATACCGGGGAAAACGTTGGTCTTAAAGGCGCTACCATACAGCAGGTGCTCTACGCGCTAGGCAAAAACCTGCCATTTAAGTTCACCATTGCTGGCTACAATATCACGGTAAAGCGTGCAGCAACACTTGCGCCTGCATCAAAAAAGCTGGGGTCATACATACTTTCAGGCACGGTTACAGACGATAAGCAGGAAACCTTGGTGGCAGCCAACATACATATTTTAGAGACAGATGCATGGATCAGCACCGATGAAAACGGTAAATTCTCGGTAACACTTCCTCAAGGCGATTATTCACTTGAAACCAGCTTCATTGGCCTTAAAAAAAACAGCCTGAAGGTAAGCCTGTCTAAAAATACTAGCATAAATATTGGTATGCGGGAAGATGCCGAAACGCTGGATGAGCTGGTTATAACCCAAAACAAAAAGGCAGTAGACATCCGTAAGCCACAAATGAGTGTTAACAGCCTAACCTCTGCTGAAATTAAAAAAATACCGGTAGCCATGGGCGAACCTGATTTATTAAAATCGCTCATGACGTTGCCCGGCGTTACCAATGCCGGTGAGCTTTCTTCGGGCATAAACGTGCGCGGAGGCGCGGCTGACCAAAACTTGGTGCTCTTAGACGATGCACCTATCTTCAGCGATTCGCACATGTTTGGCTTCTTTTCGGTTTTCAATGCCGATGCCGTTAAAAGCCTAGACCTGTATAAAGGCGGCATACCCTCTAAATTTGGCGGCAGGGTGTCGTCTATATTAGATGTGCAACAGCAACCGGGTACTAACGACAGCCTCAGGTTTAACGGAGGTATAGGACTTATATCGAGCAAGTTGCTTATAGAAGGCCCTGTGCAGGGCGACAAGAGCTCGTTTATGGTGGCAGGCCGCACCTCTTATGCCCACCTGTTCCTTAAGTTGGCAGATAACAACAACTCGGCCATGTTTTATGATGTTAATGCCCGTTTTAACCAGAAGGTTAACGAAAACAACAGCCTCCATTTTTCGGGTTACTTAGGCCGAGACAAATTTGATATAGGTAACAACTTTTCCAGCAGCTATGGCAACACTATGGCAAACCTGAAGTGGAAACACAGTTTTTCAGATAACCTGCAAACCGCGCTTATGATGTTTTATAGCGATTACAAGTTTAAAGTAGGTGTTGGTTTTGAAGGGCTGGACTGGGACAGCGGCATTGCTACCTACGGCTTAAAATATGACTGGCTGCACAAGGCGGGCGAAAATTTCAGCTTTAATTATGGTATAGAAACCTCTTATTATGATTTTAACCCCGGCACGCTGAATCCTGTAAGTGAAGATTCGCAGTTTAACTACCAGCAGTTCCAGAAAAAGTATGCCCTGGAGCCATCGGCCTACCTGGATATTGAACAAAAAATCACCGATAAGCTCAACCTACGCTATGGCGTGCGCTATAGCATGTTTTACCGCTTTGGCCAGGAAGAGGTTAACATGTATGAAAACAGCAACCCGGTGCTGTACAACCCCACGTTTGGCATATATGAAGAAGCCGACCCTATAGGCACTATTAGTTACGGCCGTGGTGATAAAATAGCCAGCTTCAGCAACTTTGAGCCACGTGCTGCACTGTCATATACGCTTAACGAAGACCAGTCGTTTAAGGCCAGCTACAACCGGATGGCACAGTACCTGCACATTATTGCCAACACGCAGTCTCCGCTGCCACTGAACATCTGGACACCCAGCGGGCCTTACATAAAGCCGCAGTTGCTGGACCAGTATGCCCTGGGCTATTTCAGGAATTTTAGAAATAAGGAATACTCGCTTGAAACCGAGGTGTTTTACAAAAACATTAAAAACCGCATAGACTATGTAGACGGCGCCGATATTTTTGCCAATGAGCAAATTGAAACCGTACTGCTAAACGGCAAGGCGCGCTCTTACGGGCTTGAAGTATTATTCCGCAAAAATACCGGCCCCTTTACGGGATGGGTATCCTACACCCTTAGCAGGGCAGAGCAAAAAACCGAAGGCAGGACACCCGAAGAGCCCGGCATAGCCAAAGGCGGTTGGTACCTTTCGGCTTACGATAAGCTGCATAACCTGAACGTCACCTGTAGCTATGCCTTTAGCCCCAAGTGGTCATTCAACGCTAACTTCACGCTGCAGTCGGGCCGTCCGGTTACCTTCCCTAATGGATACTTTGATTTTGGCGGCATACAAGTGCCGAATTATTCGGAGCGTAATAAAGACCGCCTGCCGGCCTACCACCACCTTGACCTGGCCGCTACCTACACCCCGAAGCCCAACAAGAAAAAAGGCTGGCAAAGCGAGTGGGTATTTAGTATTTACAATGCGTATGGCCGTAAAAATGCGGCATCCATAACTTTTGGCGCTAACGAAGATACGGGCGCAAATGAGGCTACCCGCCTGTCTATATTTGGCATACTGCCCAGTATTTCTTATAACTTTAAATTTTAATTCCAATGAAAAAGAAGAACGTAACCTTATATAAGCATATTATAGTATTGATACTGGTAAGCTTTAGCTTGGTGTCGTGTGAAGACGTTATCCAGGCCGACCTTGATACCGGCGAGGCTAAGCTGGTCGTAGATGCCGAAATACTGTGGCAAAAAGGCACTGACGGGGCTGTGCAAACTATAAAAATAAGCCGCATGGCGGCCTACTACAATCCCCAAACCCCGAAAGTAACGGGTGCTGTTGTTTACATCTCAAACAGTGCAGGTACCCAGTTTGCCTTTGAAGAAACAGCGCCGGGGATTTATACCTGCACAAGTTTCGTACCTGTGCTTAACGAAAACTACACCCTGCATGTAGCCGCCGACGGGCAGGAGTATACCGCTAACGAAACCCTGATGCCTGTTGCTGAAATAGACCACACCGAACAAAGCGAGAATGGAGGCTTTTCTGGCGATGAACCCGAGGTTGCCATTTATTTTAACGATCCGGCTGGGCAGGCTAATTACTACCTCACCAGCTTTATAACCCATACACTGCCCTACCCTGATTATTATCTTTCCGATGACGAGCTTACTGACGGCAATGCCATTAGAGCCGATTACAGCCATGATGATTTAGTAGCTGGGGACGCACTTCAAATTACAGTAAGGGGTATTTCGCACCAATTTTACAACTATATGAACCTGATTCTGAGTGCGGCTGACTCAGACCCGTTTAGTACCCCTCCCGCTAACATTAAAGGTAATATACTCAATATTGAGGGTAATGGCACCCCCGCGCTGGGGTACTTCAGGCTTTCTGAAACGGATTATATCGAGTATATAATGCAATAACTTCTGCCAAAGCCCAGTAACCATATGCGCTTGGCAGAATAGGTACTGTTGTTCCGAAAATAACGATTTTATTTCGCGTTATCTAAAGGACTACAGGAGCAAGCCTTGGTTACCATGTTTAGTGATCGTTGTTGTTAAATATGATAGTGGCAGTTCTGCACACAAACTGTATCGTCTGTTACCTTTAGGAATTTCATCTATCATTTGTGTAATTTTTCTTATTTTCGAGCCAATATTAATACAAAGGCAATGCTGAATTCGTTTTTAATGATAGGTCAATCAAACATGGCTGGCCGTGGGTTTTTAAAAGATGTTCCCTTAATTTACAATCATCATATTAAAATGCTTAGAAACGGACGTTGGCAAACCATGTGGGAACCTATTAATTATGACCGCCCAAATGCCGGTGTTGGCCTTGCCGCTTCTTTTGCTGCCGCGTGGCATTTAGAAAATCAGGACAGTCAAATTGGGTTGATTCCATGTGCAGACGGAGGAACTAGCTTAGATGATTGGAATATTGATGGAGCCTTATTTCAAAATGCGGTTTCTCAAGCCAAACTTGCTCAAAAAACCAGCAATTTAAAAGGTATTCTATGGCATCAGGGGGAAAATGATTGTCAGCCAGAAAGCGCACAAAAATACGGTGAAAAATTTGCTGTAATAGTTGAAAAATTACGTGAGGAACTCGGTGATAATGTTATACCGTTACTTATTGGCGGACTAGGGGATTTTTTGACTGACGGTATTTATGGGGCTTATTTTGCATCCTACCAAAAAGTAAATGAAGCATTGGAAAAATTTGCCCAAAACACACATAACTGTTACTTTATTACAGCTACTGGTTTAACTGCAAACCCTGATAATATTCACATCGATGCACAATCTCAAAGAATTTTTGGAATTCGTTATTTTGAAGGTTTCTGGAAAAAGAAGCACATATTAAAACCTCTTGAAAACGAAAGTGAATTGGTAGACACTATATACCAGCGTACCCTAACCAAAGAAGAACAGAAAGGCTTTCTCGATATTCAGTTTTCTATGGGATATTTATCACTAGAAGCTTATACATCTAAAGTTTCCGGGTTATAGTATTAGCTGGAATTTATAAAACCTACGCCAGGCTTATACGCTTGGCGTAGGTTTTTATAAACAATGTATGATTACAGATTATCAATAGCTTCCTATACCGGGACCTCTCCATCGTGCATGCTTATCACTTTTTTAAAATGTTAGAACGATCTAATATTTTTGAAAGAGTTTTCTCAACATTTTCAATAGAATTCTCTTTATGATGCGCTACATTAAATTCTATTAAGCCAAAGCTTTTAGTCTCAGTTAAGGCTATCGGTTGCAAATGGCATAGTTCAATTTTGTCTGATGTAAAAACAGGTCAACATAATGCTTAGCCAGGTAATAATTTGTAAGGCTGGCAAGGCCTTCCTGTTTGCATTTTTCAGCAGATAAAGAATGTATTGTATTAGCTAATAATACTGAATGTTTTTATTTTCTGATACCTGCATTGTTTTACAGAGCCGTGTAAATCTATTTGTAATAAGTTTTTCCCAGGAACCTGATACAAAATACACAGCTCTATGGTCTCAGGCACCTTGTTTTGAAAAGCTAAAAAAATCGTTTCAGCAGAGAGGAAGGGATTCGAACCCTCGATGCCCTTTTGGAGCATACACACTTTCCAGGCGTGCGCCTTCGACCACTCGGCCACCTCTCTAAATAATGGCTGCAAAAATACTATAAATAGGGTAATAAAAAAATTATAAACTCATTTCACCACATAAGGGTGTTTCAAACTGCTCTTTAAAGTTATGGGGGGCTGTTTCTTTACCTAAAAGATACATCATTTTGGTTATTGCCGCTTCGGTTGTAATATCTGCGCCGGATATTACCCCTATCTCTTTTAACAGGGTGCTGGTTTCATATTGCCCCATATTTACCCTTCCTCCGGAGCATTGTGTAACATTAACTATATGCAGCCCTTTTTCTATGGCTTTTTGCAAAATACCAACAAACCAGTGAGAAGAAGGTGCATTACCAGAGCCATACGTTTCTAAAATAACACCCTTGAGCCCGGGTATGGATAGCATAGCCTGGAGTACGGTAGCGTTAATTCCAGGAAATAATTTTACTATAGCTACATTACCGTCTAATGTGTAATTAATCTGCAGGCCAGATTTGATTTCAGGTGCATACAGTGCAGCATCATTAATTTTTAGATGTACGCCGGATTCTGCCAAAGCAGGGTAATTTGGAGATGTAAAAGCATGAAAATGTTCGGCGCTTATTTTGGTTGTGCGGTTACCGCGATACAGTTTATACTCAAAATAAAGGCATACTTCTTTAATTACTGAGGTTCCATTTTCCTGCAGGGAGGCAATTTGTATGGCTGTAATGAGGTTTTCTTTAGCATCGGTACGTAAATCGCCAATGGGGAGTTGAGACCCTGTAAGGATTATGGGTTTAGCCAGGTTTTGTACTATAAAGCTAAGTGCAGATGCTGTGTAGCTCATAGTATCGCTGCCATGCAGTACTACAAAGCCATCAAAAGCATCATAATGGGCTATAATAATTTGTGCTATCTTTTCCCATTGCGAGGGATCCATGTTAGAGGAATCAATAGGGGCTTCAAACGAAAACGTTTCAATATCGCAATCCAACTGCTTTAATTCAGGTATCTGCTGCAGTAGTTTTTTAAAGTTGAAGACTTTTAAAGCCCCCGTTTCAAAATTTTTCACCATACCGATGGTGCCTCCGGTATAAAGCAATAAAATTTTGGGTTTAGGCATCATGATACTTCATTTTGTTTATCACAGGGTTGGCATACATGGCCAGAAAACCATCCCGCATAATTTTATTTTCTATATCAATGCGCATTTCAAGCCTGCGTTCAAAAAGCTGCTTTTCTTTTTCAGTATACTGGTCAGAAAACAATTCTGAATTGTTTAAAAGATCATATGCAATATAATTGGTAGGCCATAGTTTATATCCGCTTATCACAGCATCATCTATAACCTGCGCCAAGGCTTGTATTTGCTTATTAGCGTTATCAAATTCATCCAGCACATTTAATTCAGTGTCCAAAACCTTACCTATGTGAAGGTGAATGCGTTTTTTCTGGCCCATTATACCGCTAAGCAGGGTATTAAAATCTTCATTTTTACTTTTCACATACACCTCATCGTTTGCCTGAGCCATAAGCTGGGGCATTTTTAGCGCATCTGTAGGGTCATATTCATACGATATAGAAACAGGTACAATTTTTATTTTTTTAAAATATTCCGCAAGGCTTGGCTCATCTGATGCCATGGCAATCATTTTAAGTACGCCCTGTTGTGTTATATCGTTGCCATCTTTGGTACGCCCTTCGCGCTGTGCAATCCACACCGACCTGTTTTCCCGGCTTATTAGCTGGTAAATGTATTCAGACATCAATTTTGATGACATGAGTAATTCACGCGGAGAGAGTTCTCTTTGTACCAGAAAATTACGGTTAAGCCGCGAAAGGGTATGTATGAAAGGTTTTTTCACCAGGTTATCACCAATAGCTGAAGCCGTCATTATAAGTCCGTGTTCCCATAGCGACACATTTAGTAAAGAGGTGTCCAGAATAATATCCCGGTGGTTTGAAATATAAAGGTAAGAGGTATGTTTTTCCAGATTTTCAAAGCCGGAAGTGGTTAACCCTTCAGAGCTTTTTTTGAGTACCATTTGTATGGCATGGTAAATAAAATTAGCCTGAAAATCGCGTTTGCTGTGTGTGCGCTTTAGTTGTTCCATCCACACGGCATCCTCTATGTCCGGAAACGCAAAATTCATCAGGGCTTTCATCATTGGGTGGCTAACTACACTGCGTAAAGCCTCGTTAACCTCACTATCATAAAAAGGCCTTATATGATCATATTTCGACATTTATTCCAGATAATTTTTTTAGAATAAGCAAAAGAACAAAAAATAAATGGATTTTGTGGATATTCTTTGTTAAATGCTGTAAATATTACGGGAATTTTGTGTAGTAACGGTTGCTATTTCCTGAATAGTTGTGTTGTATATTTCGGCAAGTTTTTCGGCAATAATTGGTATGTAGGCACTTTCATTGCGTTTACCACGATAAGGAGCCGGAGCCAGGTAAGGCGCATCGGTTTCTAATACAATATTGCTAAGCGGTATCTGGCTTAAAAACTGGTCTATTTTACCATTTTTAAAAGTGGCTACCCCGCCTATGCCCAGCTTCATACCATAACCTATGGCAAGTTGCGCCTGATCAAAAGTGCCGGTAAAGCAGTGGAAAATCCCGAATAATTTTTCATCTTTTTCGCTTTCCAAAACTTCAAAAACCTCTTCAAAAGCATCACGGCAATGTATGTTAATAGGCAGGCCATGTTTTTTTGCCAGTTGTATCTGGTGTTTAAAAGCAAGCTGCTGCTCTTTTAAATAAGTCTTATCCCAGTATAGGTCTATGCCTATTTCGCCAACGGCATAAAATGTATTTTGAGCCAACTGCTGCTCTACATAGGCCAGTTCTTCCCGGTAATTTTCTTTAACATGGGTAGGGTGCAGGCCCATCATCAAAAAAATATTATCAGGATATTGCTGTTGCAGTTTCACCATGCCAGGGGTGCCTTTTGAATCGATAGACGGAATGAACAAACGTTTAACGCCGGCATCTAAAGCACGCTGTATTATTTGCTCACGGTCATCGGCAAAATTTTCGCTGTTTAAGTGGGTATGGGTATCTGTAAAAATCATTTTATTGCATTAAATGCAAAATTACAACTTTACACTTGTATTAGCTTCCTGATTGTATAAATTCCCTTAAATTTGGGTTTTTTGAAAATATAATTATGGAAAACCTTCACGATACGTTAAAACAAAAAGGATATAAACGCATAAGGTTTAAAATTTCTAAAACCCAGCACCTTTTAATTAAAGCGAAAGTAAATGGTATTGAGGGTAATTTTATATTAGATACGGGCGCCAGCAACAGTTGTGTAGGGTTTGAATCGGTTGAGCATTTTTGCCTTATGGCCCGCGACAGCGATGCTAAAGCGGCAGGTGCAGGCGGTGTGGGTATGCTTACAAAATCATCATTAAAAAACTCTATTAAAATGGGCCGTTGGGTTAGTGATGACTTTAACCTGATAATTTTTGATATGCAGCATGTAAACGAGGCATTAAAAGAATTTAAGGCAAAACCCGTTCATGGTATTATAGGTGCCGATGTATTGCAGGAAGGCAAAGCCATAATAGATTATTATAACTTTTGTTTGTATTTAAAGTAAACAATAAACCCATCCTCAAACTGGATGGGTTTATTGTTTATCGCATTTTAATAAGTACGCATCTTATCAAAAGTATGTTCTAATAAATGTTTCAATTTTTCTATAGCGCCGTTTATAGATTTTTCCACGGTATCGGCATGATTGGTTACTGCCATAGGTTTTTTGCCGCTAATATGTACCTCTATAGTACAACGTTTGTCGTCAGAACCTGATTTACTACTGCTGTTTTCGTCGGCAAGATGAATTTCAATATCGGTTATATTGTCTTCAAAACGCTTTAATTTCTGGTTGATTACTTCTGTATAGTACTCTTCCCTTCTTTCGCTTCCTTCAATATGATTGTCTGTTACAATTCTAATTTGCATAATAATTCAGTTTTTTTGTTAAACATCATTTACTTCAAAGTTACGTTTTTCGCAGCTTTTATACATTAAAATTAGTATAACATTAATAATTACGGGATGATATCTGTCATGATTTGTTTTAAAATATTAAGCAGTATAATAATGTTGTTTAACTCAGTTATTATTTAATTGTGCAAAGGCCATTATTATGTTAAACATATCTATAATGGGTTTTCTTTAGGGGGTGTATTCTGTAATTTTAGTGTCCTGAATTTCAAAACCACAGCTTATGAATTTTGATACCGAAACTATCTTGTATCTGGGCATTACGCTGGGCGCTTTGATAGCAGTGTATGCGGTTGCCTTTTTTATCCTGAAAAAAGTAGGGAAAAACCCTAAAAATATACTGCCGGATAATTTTGCCCATCGTATAAAATTGCCTTTGTTATTCTTTTTTATCTCTATTGCTACACGGGTTGTGGCCGCCAGTAAAATTATTAGTGATGAGTACCAAAACCCTATATCCCATATTGGTACTGTTTTATTAATTATTAGTGTTACCTGGTTTTTGATATTGTTTGTGGCACTGGTTAAAAAGGGACTTATCCGTAAATATGATATTACTGCTGCAGATAACCTTAATGCCAGGCGGGTTTATACACAGTTTAGCATACTGGAGCGTGTGGCTAATTTTATAATTGTAATTTTTGCGGTAGGTGCCGTGTTAATGAGTTTTGATAGTATCCGTTCTATTGGGGCCAGTCTTTTTGCTTCTGCCGGTGTTGCGGGTATTATAATAGGTTTTTCAGCTCAAAAGGCATTAGGTACCGTGTTAGCAGGTATGCAAATTGCCATAACCCAGCCCATACGATTAGATGATGTTGTAATTGTAGAAGGTGAATGGGGTTGGATAGAAGATATTTTTCTTACATATGTAGTAGTGCGTATATGGGATAAAAGGCGCCTTATCCTGCCTACTACTTATTTTATTGACAAGCCTTTTCAAAACTGGACACGAAAAAGTGCCGATATTATGGGTACAGTATTTATATATGTAGACTTTAAATTTCCTGTTGAGCCACTTCGTGAAGAGCTTGACCGCTTGCTGGAAAGCGTTAAAGGTGATTTATGGGACGGACAGGGAAAGGTGCTACAGGTTACCAATGCTTCAGAAAAAGGTATTGAGCTAAGGGCGCTCATGACCAGTAAAAGCTCGCCCATTAATTGGGATTTGAGGGTGTTTATACGTGAAAAACTGATATTGTTTATACAGCAGTATTATCCGCAACATTTACCAAAAACAAGAATTGAGATGCATGAGGAACAACACCTAAAGAAAGATAATAACACTGATGAACAAAACAATGGAACTACCTGATAATTTTATGCCTCAACCTGTTGCGGGTAAAAAAGTACTGGTTACCGGCGGTACAACCGGTATAGGCAGGGCTATAGTATTGCTGCTGGCTTCACAAGGGGCTGATGTGGTATTTTTTGGGCATGAGCAACACCATCTTAATGATGCATTGGTGGATATTTATAAAATAGCTAAAGGCAAGGTGTTTGGGTATGTAGCCGATGTATCTGACGAAAAAGATATACATTATATTTTACAACAGGCCGATGAAAAGCTCGGCGGGCTGGACATTTTAATAAACAATGCCGCCATTGGTTTTAGCAACGTAACCGATGGCAGTTATAAAGACATACAGAAAGTAGTAAACATAAATTTATTGGCATATATGGCTTTTTGTGCGGGCGCTATTGAGCGTATGCAGGTAAAAGGCAGTGGGCACATTGTAAATATTGGATCAATGAGTGCAGAAGTACGTGAAGCTACAGGATCGGTATACGTAGCGACAAAATCAGGTATACAGGGCTTTTCGGTGGCAATGCGCAAACAGGTGAACCCCATGGGTATAAAAGTAAGCCTTATAGAGCCCGGCGCAGTAGACACTGACCTGCAACAAAAGCCAACCCCCGCAAAACTGGAGGATATTGAGTCAGGAGAAATGCTAATGGCCGATGATATAGCCTCAGCAGTATTATACTGCCTTTGCCAGCCCAGCCGTTGCGATGTAGTTGAAATTAAAATAAAGCCACACAACCAGTTAATTTAAAGGGTATCTTGTAACCCTTGTTACTATAATAAAGCATCAAAATAAAAGGCATAAAAAAACAGAAGTAACCCTAAGGCTACTTCTGTCTAAAAAATGTTTTTATTATTAATCCTCTATCACTGTTTTAGGACTGGGAAGGATTATATGTTCTTACTGGAAATCAGCGGCTGTAACCCCTTCGTTAATTTTAACGCTGGTAGCGGTAAGCTCTACTTCTATACCAATATTAACGCTGGTTTTATAAGGTATTTTTACACCTTTAACCTCACGGTAATCTGTAAAAGGAGACATAATAGTCATAGTTTGCCCGCCTGGGCCTTCTACAGTTTGTGATTCGGCTATTTTAAGGCCGCTGTTTACATCATAATAGTAAACTGCATCGCCATTAGTTATAGCATAAGCATCGCTGCCGTTAATGTTTTCTATACCTTTAAGTTTTACATCGGCATTGTCTTTCATTTTTGTTTCTTCAAAAGGATAAGCCGTTTGTTTAAACTCAGCTACATCATCAGCCGAAAGGTCTGCTTTTTGCCCCTGTCCGCTCTGGTAGCCGGAAGTTCCGTTAAATACACGTTTCATTTCCTGGCCCATAACACTCATGCTTTCTGCCAGTTTGTTATCAGAGGTAACTTTTTTGGTAACCTGTAATTTTACACCCTGCACAGTACCTTCATACGTTACCACGAGTGATTTTACGGCATTAACAGCTTTTTCACCACCAATAGCATCAATATATTTATTAAGTACTGTTTTGGCAGTAACACCTGCAGGTATAGGTTTGTTTACAGTAGGTTTTTCTGTAGGATTACCCCATTTATCAAAATATTTGATAGGAATTTTAGAACCTTCAAGCGCAGGAAGTACATCGGCAGCTTTACCTACAATTACTATACGGGCATTATCTGCAGAGAAATATTTTTTAGCAGCATTCCTTATATCTTCAGGAGTAACAGCGTTAACATTTTTAATGTAGTTCTCAAAAAAGTCTTCAGGCAGTTTTTGTGTTTGAGTAAGCAGTGCATAACGGGCTATTGTAGCCGGTTTCTCCATCTGCATTACAAAGTTGCCTATGTATTTTGCTTTTGCAATTCTAAGCTCGTTTTCATCAACAAGGTCAGTCCTTATTTTTTTAAGCTCGTTTAGTATTTCAACTACAGAACTGTCAGTAACCGCATTTCTTACAGAAGTTGATGCTGTAAAATCGTTTACATATTTTCCGCTGCCTACTCTTGAATAAGCGCCATATGTCCAGCCGTGGGCTTCGCGAAGGTTATTAAACAGCCTTCCTTCACCACCACCGCCAAGTATCTGGTTGGCTAATAGTGCAGAAAAATATTCTTTATCTGTCATTTTAAGGTTAACCACATTTGCTACTGCAATTTCAGATTGCACAGCATTTGGCATATCCACAAAATTGATTTGTGTATACTGTACATCTTTAGGGTCGGTATAACTTACGTTTGGTGCCACATCATTTTTCCATTCACCAAACAATTTTTTAACCTCTTTTTTAACCTTTTTAAAATCTACGTCACCCACAATAACCAGGTAAGCGTTACCGGGTACAAAATAGGTTTCATAATTTTTTCTTACATCTTCAAGGCTCACATTATTAATAGTTTCTTCTGTGAGATATTCTCCACTTGGATGTTTTACTCCGTATACAAGTGCATCGGTTACCCTTGAGGCTACTGCAGAAACACTTTTCTCCTGAGATTTAAGAGCTTCTAAAAGCTGTGCTTTTTGTTTATCAAACTCGTCTTGTGTAAACACAGGGTTAAGCGCCCCATCGGCCATCAGTTCTAAAATCCTGTTAGAGTATTTAGAAAGTCCGCTGCCGTAAGCACTTTGTGAGCCAAATTCAATATTGGCCCCCATAAAGTCTACCTCTTCATTAAACTTTTCTTTCGGCATGTTTTTGGTGCCGGTACCCATAAGGGCACTGGTCATATCGCTTACCCCTTTTTTGCTGCCTTCGGCATAGGGTGCATTATCTAACGTTAAACTGTATGATACCCTTGGTAGTTTATGGTTTTCTACTACAAGTACTTTTAATCCGTTATCCAGTGTAAAAGTTTCCGGCTTATTTACGTGTACTGTTGGTACCGGTCCCGGTTTTGGCATAGAGCTGACCTGTGCCTGTGCGGCTACAGTTAAAAATAAGCCTGCTACTAAATATATTACTTTCTTCATAGTTGTTTCTGTTAGTTTTGTTCTGTGTCTTGGGCAGGTACATAATCAAGTACAAGCCTTTGGCCCGGCTTAAGATATTTTTTAGCGGCTTCCCTTATTTCCTCTTTAGTAATAGAGTTGTAAATGTTTATTTCAGTATTAATAAGGTTAGTATCGCCATATAGCAAATAGTATGTTGAAAGGTTATCTGCAATACCTTCTACACTTGCGTTGGCATTTACATAGGTGCTTTCCATCTGGTTTTTCAGTTTTTCAAGTTCCCTGTCAGATATAAGCTCTGTTTGCAGTTTTACAATTTCTTCGTCGGCAGCAGCAAGCACATCCTGTGGTGTAAAGCCCGGCATTGGTATGCCGTATACAAAATATACGCCGTAATCTTCTTCGCTGTAGTTAAAGGCGCCAATCTGCATTGCCTTTTTCTCTTCGTCTACAATCCTTTTATACATCCTTGAGCTTTTACCGTCACTTAATATAGACGATACAAGGTCCAGCACGCGTGCTTCTCTTGTAGTCATGGCAGGTGTGCGGTAAGCAGCTACAATCATAGGTAGTTGTATGTTAGGATCCTCATACTTAGCCTTAATGGTTTGGGTTATAGGAGCCTCTTCAAATTTTTGATGTGTAATAGGTGTGCCTTTAGGTATGTTGGCATAATATTTTTCTACCCATTTTTTTGTTTGGTCTATATCAATATCTCCGGCAACAACCAAAACAGCATTGTTAGGGATATAGAATTTTTTATTGAATGCCCTAAACTCCTCAAGGGTAGCCGCATCAAGGTGATCCATAGATCCGATAGTTGTCCAGCGGTATGGGTGCACGGTAAACATATTTTTCTTTACTTCGGCAAAAAGGGCACCATAAGGCTGATTATCATAACGTAATCTTTTTTCCTCTTTTACCACTTCATTCTGGGTGTCTACCCCAATCTGGTTAATAACAGGGTGCAACATCCTTTCGCTTTCCATCCAAAGCCCAAGCTCTGTATTGTTGCTTGGGAATACTTCATAATAATATGTCCTGTCATCAGTAGTATTGGCGTTATTGTTACCTCCGTTAGAAGATACAATTTTAAACCATTCGCCTCTTCCAATGTTTTCGGTACCTTCAAAAAGCAGGTGTTCAAAAAAGTGGGCAAAACCGGTTCTTTCCGGGTTTTCATCTTTAGAGCCAACATGGTACATTACTGAGGTAACTACAACCGGGGCCGATTTGTCCTGGTGCAGTATAACATGCAAGCCGTTGTCCAGATTATATTCTTCAAATGCCACTTTCTGAGCATATCCCGCTCCGCCAAGCATTAGAAGTGAACCTAAAGCCATTAGTGATTTTTTCATAAAATGTAGTTATTTTGTTTTGCAAATAAGTCTGCAATTTCGGCAATTTGTTACAATTACACTATTTTTTTTTGTTTAAAAGGGTGCAGGAGCTTAAAACACAGATATTTCGAATTATTTTACTGCCTATATTGTCTGATAAATAATAAGTTGTATATTTGCACACTCAAAAAATTAATTAAACCATATTGTTATGTACGCAATCGTAGAGATAGCAGGGCAACAATTTAAAGTTAGCAAAGACCAAAAGGTATTTGTTCACCGTTTAGAAGGTAAAGAAGGCGATGCGATAACTTTCGCAAAAGTACTTTTACTTGATGACAGCGGTAACATTACACTTGGCGCCCCGGCTATAGAAGGTGCTTCAGTAGAAGCTACAGTGCTTCAGCACATTAAAGGAGACAAAGTAATTGTTTTCAAAAAGAAAAGAAGAAAAGGATATAAAGTTAAAAATGGCCACCGCCAGTCTTTAACCCAAATCCAGGTTTCTGGCATTACTTTGCCAGGTGTTAAAAAGAAAGCATCTAAGAAAACCGAAACCGCAGAAACTGCAGAATAAATTACTAACAATTCTAAAATAAAATATCATGGCTCACAAAAAAGGCGTTGGTAGTTCTAAGAACGGAAGGGAATCAGAATCGAAACGTTTAGGCGTTAAGATTTTTGGCGGCCAGGCTGCTATTGCCGGAAACATTATTGTTAGGCAAAGAGGCTCAAGGCACAACCCAGGAGAAAATGTTTACATGGGTAAAGACCATACACTTCATGCAAGAGTTGACGGTGTGGTTAAATTCCAAAAGAAAAAAGATAACAAATCTTATGTGTCTATTGAGCCTTTCCAAGCTTAATACATAAGAATGAATTATATAAGCCTGCTCTATGAGCGGGCTTTTTTTATACTTTTTTTGAGTTTTTGCGTTGAAACACACCAACTTATTATTATGAAAAAACTACTTATTGTTTTAGCTGTTTTTTGTTGTATACCTGCTTTAGCACAAAATATGGAAAATGATACCATACAGTTGAAGGAAGTATTGATAAAGAATAAAAGACCAAAAATACGCCAAACACGTTTTACCTCTATTTGTACAGCCTATGAAAAACTTTTTGGAAAATATGAAATGGTAACTTTGGTAGATGATTTGCCTAAGGGTTATTTACAGTCGGTTACTTTTACATTTAATAAAAAAGCCTCAAGAAAAGATAAAGGTGGTTTTGAGGATACCGAAATAGAGCTAGTTTTTTATGAAGTAACTCCGCAGGGTAAGCCTGGTAACAGAATAGACCATCTTCAGAAAAAGGTTTTGGTGCCGGGAGATTTTTCCGGTAAGATGGAAATAGACCTTGCCTCCATTGCTATAAGGAATGAAGGGAAAATTTACATTGGTATTAAAAAAGGTGAAAAAGGCGATAAACCCAATGCAGCTTTTGAAGTAAACTGTACTTGTGGGATATATGATGACTATATTTCTTACGCCCGGTTTGATGAAACTAAATCCTGGGCTAAAAAAACATTTACTTCAGCTTTTAAAATGCGGGTTAAAGTAGCGGCTGATTAAGCACTATATAGAAAACAACCCCCACTTAACTATAAGCGGGGGATGAGGTGTGTTATATTACTGTAGGTTTTTGTTAATTATTTCATTCCACTTTTTAATCAGCCGTATTTCTTCATTTATATACAGGTTGGCTTCCTCTTCAAAAAAAGTAAGCGAAATGGGTTTATGGCTATTTTTAGGTGTTAGTAAAAGCTCCAGCTTGTTTACTGCATTAATATTGGTTGCTATGGCATTAAACTCTTTTCCTGAATTAATAATGCGGCATGCTGCTATTTGTGAAAGGTCTATATCTGTTGCAGCTTCATTTTTGTTTTTAATGTAGTATAACATTTTATCGGTACTGATGCTAATGGCATAATCATTCCACAAATCATATTGTTCTATAGGGCTGCCATTATTGCCGGCTGCGCTTTTAAGCTTATTGATAATTATTTTTTCTTTATTTTCTCCCTTAATGTGTATTATTGCCAGGGGTACAATTATTATAAGCAGGATAAATATCCCGATTAATGCTATTCTGATATCCATTTAAATTAAATTTTTTAAGTAATGCTGAATAAGGGCATACCCAATTAGTATTGGTTGCCCGAAGAAATTTTAAAAAAATAATGGTTGTTACCAGAAGTAATGAAACGGAAAAATTATATCGGTGCGGGCAAAGCGTATAGACATGCTTTTGCAAAATGCAAGGTAGCGGCAACCGGTACTTTTAAAAAGTTTTGACGCGGTATAACGTGAAAAGCAGGCTTTACTATAGGGGAGTTTGCCGGGTTGCGGATTTTGTTTTACCGCCGGTATAGCGCTTTCGGTATTGAAAAGCGAAGAAGGTAACAGTGCGGCCTGTTTATTAGTATGAAAGTTAGTGTCCTGAAATTTGTTGCCTGTTACATGCAGCGGTACAGATACCTCCCTGTTCCATACAACAGGTACACCCCATATATTTTGGTAGAGGAGTGTAATAATAAATAGTATAAATATCCGCATACTGACTTTCATGGGGGCAAAGTTACAGTTTTAAAGCTTTCAAAAACAAATCGCGCGTAATTTCACTTGCACCAAGGCTTTCTAAATGGTTGTTGTGCACCTGGCAGTCTAACAACCTGTAATTTTTCTGCTGTAGTTTTTTTGCCAGGGTAATAAAAGCCACCTTACTGGCATTGGGTACCAGAGAAAACATGCTCTCCCCACAAAAAATATGCCCAAGGTCAACACCATATAAACCACCCGCCAGTGTGTTGCCCTGCCATACTTCAACCGATTTGGCATAGCCCATTTTATGCAGTTGTATATAAGCATCAGTCATATCATCGGTTATCCAGGTGCCGTTCTGTCCCGGGCGTTTTGTATCCCTGCACTGTTTTATAACCTGCTCAAAAGCAGTATTAAAAGTTACTGTAAATATATTCCGGTTAAGTATATTTCGCATGCTTTTAGATACTTTCAGGTCGTCAAAAAACAGCACCATACGTTCCGGCGGGCACCACCATAGTATAGGTTCATCTTCTTCAAACCACGGAAAAATACCATTACGATAGGCTAATAAAAGCCTTTGCGGCGACAGGTCTCCGCCAATGGCCAGTATGCCCTCTGGTGAGGCAAATTCCGGTGGGGGAAAGTAAAGTTCGCTGGTAAGGAAGTACATGGCAGAAATTATGGGCAAATTTAAAATTTATTTGTCTGGGATACCCTGTAGCCTTTAAAAAATTAAGTAGTTTAGGGGATATTTAAAAATACAGTGTAATTATGAAGATGAGGCGCCTTTTTAGTTTTTTTATAGCAGTTTTGGGTATTGGCAGTATTTACGCGCAGACAGTACAGGAGCATGATACCATTATGCTTCAGGAAGTAGTTTTAAATAAAGAAACAGGTAGCACAAAATTAAAAACACTGAGTTTAAAGGGGCCGTGTTACCATCCGGATAACCTTAATGCAGCGCAGGAAATTATTACCCTGGTATCGGGGCTGCCAGAAGGTTACCTTGAAAACATAACTTTTACCTTTAACCGAAATAATAACCCTGCTAAAGCCGGTAGTACATTTAAGGATACAAAACTGGAACTGGTTTTTTTTGAGGTTGACGAGGACAACCAGCCTGGGCAGGAAATCTATGCCGAAACCAAGATTATTCCATTAAAAGAGGATTTTATAGGCCAGCTTGCTATTGATGTTTCTACGCTTAATATTAAAGTAGAAAAAAACATATTTGTAGGGGTAAAGCGTTTAGAAGCAAGTACGGAAAAAAGCGGAGTTAGTGTAGACTGCCTTTGCAGCGGTCAGGATAAGTATTTTACATTTATCCGGGCAGATGAGGCCAGCCCGTGGAGCCGCCGTTGGGAGTGTGCTGCCATAAGGGTAGATGTTACTGTGGCGGTGCAACGGTAAAATTTACATAGTAATAAAAAATCCCGGCTTATACCGGGAATTTTATTTTTAAAAAGGAAGGTCGTCATGATCTTCTTCTTTATAATTGTTTGCAGGTTCAAAAGCATCATTGGCACTTGGCTGCTGGTAGCCGCCTTGCTGTGGCTGTTGGTATCCCTGTGGGGCATAACCCTGTTGCGGTTGTTGGTAGCCTTGTGGTGCTTCCGGCTGTAGCTTTTCTATACGCCAGCCTTGTATAGAGTTAAAATATTTTGTTTCACCCTGTGGGTTTACCCATTCGCGGCCACGCAGGTTAATAGAAACCTTTACCGGCTCTCCCAATTGGTAACTGTTTAGCAGGTCGCACTTATCCTGTGTAAACTCAATCATTATATGCTGTGGGTATTGCTCATCGGTAGTTACTACCATTTCCCTTTTCCTGAAACCATTGGCACCAAAGGTTTTGGTTTCGTCAATCAATTTAATCCTTCCTGAAACTTCCATAGTATTTGTGGTTTTTTCTACCTGTTACGGTAGCAATCATTACTAAAATATATATTACTTAAAATCTTTTTTTGTGAGGAGCAGTTTCCAGGCATCCTGTACCCGGTCTGCATCAAGATATTCTTTAGCCCTGAGCATTTTTTTAGTAGGGTCATCAGCGCTAAGCAGGGCTTTTGCTTCAAAACTGCCTTTTACAAATATATCAATTTCTTCTTCGGTTGGCAAAGTTTCTGTGTTACCAAGTTTGCCTAAATCATTCCCGTTAAATATACCGCTTTCTTTAATAAAACCGGGTATGGCATCTACACCAATACCCAGTGTGGCAAGGGGTTTTTCTACTTCAAAAAGCCCTTCTCGAGAGCGGGAGTACCAATTGCCGCCAAGGCGTGAAACTAAGTCGATTTTACGCTGGTCTATAGCGCCATTTTCATCCAGTATTTCATCATGTATATGCATTTTGACTACTTCACACAGCACAAGGTTGCCCGCGCCGCCGCCATCGCCCAGGGCAATAATATCATTCACACGGCATTCAAACTGCACCGGGGCTTCAGCTACGCGCATGGGTGCAACAATATCCGAAGGCAACATAGTAAAGCCTGCTTTTTCAAACTCATTTACGCCTTCGGCATATTCGGTACTCGACAGCGATGTTTGCTGTACCATAGTATAGTTTACCACATTTATTACTACCTCGCGGTTTAGTTCAGCATTAATAAGTGTGTGTTTTATAGTATTATCGCGTACACGGCGTGAGGGTGAAAATATTAATATGGGCGGATTGGTGCTAAACAGGTTAAAGAAACTGAATGGGCTAAGGTTGGGTATGCCGTTTTTATCTATAGTACTTGCCAACGCTATGGGCCTGGGGCCTACAGCGCTTTGTAAATAGCCGTGCAGTTTTGGTGTAGGGAGTTCTTTTGGGTCTATAGTAAGCATAATTACATTGTATTTACTGCAAAGATACTTTATTATACTGTTTTGCCCTTGCGGGTGTAAATAAGTTGTTCATAAAATAAATGAGCCAAACCAACGTTAGTATACCCCGCCTTACACTTGCTAACTTTTACTATCTTTAAACACAAAATATACTGTATGCAGATTTCTGATAAAAGGAGCATTACCCGCTGGATTATCATAGCCGTATCGTTCTTTATTGTGGTATTTATTTTATGGAATACCTATTACCTGTTTCAGATCTTCAGGGAAGAAGAAACCCGTAAGATGGAGCTTTGGGCCGATTCTATGGAAACAGTTAATAATGCAGATCTTAATGTGGATGTTTCTCTGGCACAAAGCATACTGCATAAAAACACCTCAATCCCGCTTATACTTACTGATGAAAAAGGCCATGTGCTTAAAGTTGCCAATACGAATGAGGCTATTTTAAAAGACAGTATTTTAGCTAAAAAGTATATCGAAAATTTTAAGGCTCGTAACCCCCCTATATTAGTTAATACTTTAGGAGATACCCAATATCTTTATTATGGTAACTCCACCTTATTAAAGGTACTTAAGTATTACCCGTTTGCGCTGGCATTGGTTATTTTGCTGTTTGTGGGGGTTATTTATAACTTTTACCGGGCTACTAAAGCCGGGGCGCAAAACAGGCTTTGGGCGGGTATGGCCAAGGAAACAGCGCACCAGATAGGCACACCGCTATCATCTTTGTTAGGATGGATAGAAATTATGAGGGTTGATAATGTTGATGAAACCACCGTTCAGGAAATAGAAAAGGATGTAAAGCGCCTGCAAACCATAGCCGATAGGTTTAGTAAAATAGGCTCTGAACCAATACTGGAAGAGCTTGATATTGTGGCTGAAACCGAAAAGGCTTTTGAATATTTAAAATCGCGTACCTCAAAACAGGTTGAATTTACCTTTACTGCCCCCAACCACCCGGTACCGGTTATGCTTAACCACGAACTACACAGCTGGACAATAGAAAACCTGGTGAAAAATGCCATTGATGCCATGAGGGGTAAAGGCAGGCTTGAAATTGCCATAGCAGAGCGCGACAAGTTTGTTAAGATAAAGGTAACCGATAGCGGTAAGGGAATACCTAAAAGCCAGTTTAAAAAAGTTTTTGAGCCCGGGTTTACTACCAAAAAACGTGGCTGGGGACTGGGGCTTTCTTTAACCAGGAGGATAGTAGAAGAGTATCATAAAGGTAAAATAAAAGTAGCCTATAGTGAGGTAGGCAAGGGCACTACCATGCAGGCCAGTTATAAAAAAGTATAAACAGGTGACTAATCCTGTAAATAAGAGAAGCTGCCTTTTGGCAGCCTCTCTTATTTTTCTTTCACTTTTTGGCGTAAAATTAAAACTGCCCCGTGAACTATAAATTAGCCTGAATGGATTTGGCAAGCGCTTCAAATTCTTCTTTTTCCATTGTTACTTTTTGTACAAAACGCATCTCATCCATATTGTTTAATGGTATAAGGTGTACGTGCACATGAGGTACCTCAAGCCCAACAACAGCTACACCTACACGTTTGCAGGGCACTGTCTTTTCTAATGCAATAGCTACTTTACGGCTAAACTTCATCAGGCCCAGGTAATTTTCCTCGTCCATGTCAAAAATTTTATCCGTTTCTTTTTTTGGTATGCAAAGCGTATGCCCCTTTGCGTTGGGATTTACATCCAGAAAAGCAAGGAAATTATCATCTTCGGCTACTTTGTAGGCCGGGATTTCGCCGTTTACAATTTTAGTGAAAATGGAACTCATAACTATATTGTTTTTTGGGTTAATCCCTGCTTATTTCCAGTATCTCGAACTTAAGGGTGCCGTTGGGTACATTTATTTCGGCAGTTTCTCCAACAGTTTTGCCTAAAAGGCCTTTGCCAATAGGCGATGTAACCGAAATTTTGCCTGTTTTAAGGTCGGCTTCACTTTCGGCAACAAGGGTATATTTCATTTCCATGCCATTAGCCTGGTTTTTTATTTTTACGGTAGAAAGCACCAGTGCTTTAGAGGTGTCTAATTGCGACTCGTCTATAATTCTTGCATTGGCAAGTAATTCCTCCATTTTAGATATTTTCATTTCCAAAAGCCCCTGTGCTTCTTTGGCGGCATCATATTCTGCATTTTCAGATAAGTCTCCTTTATCCCTCGCATCGGCTATGGCCTGGCTCGCTTTAGGGCGCTCTATACTCTTTAGCTGTTCCAGCTCATCACGCAATTTTTTTAACCCTTCAGCAGTGTAATAAGATACTTTACTCATAACTTCATCGTTTATATATATAAAGAAAAGAATCCCATCAGTGCGGGATTCTTTTTACAAAGATAATATTTTTTTGTTTATTTATTTAGAAATGTGCAATGCTTAATACCAAAGTTAAATATAACTTTGTATTTTAAATGTAAGTATACCTAATGAGAAAAATTTTAATGTTGTTTGCCTGCCTCACGCTTTTTATGGCGTGCAGCGATGATGGTTTTAGTAATAATAACCCCTACCTCCCTAATTATAACTTTTCTGTTGATATTGATTTTAGCCTGCCGCTATATAACGATCTTAATTTTGTAGGCAATGCAGTACCTATTACTATAGAAGGTATAGGTATTAATGGTATTGTAGTAATGAAAACCGGGAGTGGGTTTGTTGCCTATGAGCTTAGCTGCCCTAATCAGGAGCTTACTAATTGTTCGGTACTTACTATAGATGGTATTAATGTAGTTTGCCCCTGCGATGGTGTGGAATACAGCCTGTATACCGGATTGCCGGCAGCTAATACCGAGGCAGACCTTAAATATTCATTAAAGCCGTACAGGATACAAATAATAAGCGATACGTATATAAGGGTTTCTAATTAAATATACATGCCACGTATAAACCTGCATACCTCTATTAATGCCCCTGCAGATATTGTTTTTGACCTTAGCAGGAGTATTGACCTCCACAAAATATCTACTGCCAGAACTAACGAAGAGGCTATAGCCGGCCGTACTTCCGGTTTAATTGAAATGGGTGAAGAGGTAACCTGGCGGGCCAGGCATTTGGGGATAACACAGTTGTTAACCTCAAAAATAACGGCGTTTAATGCGCCTGTGTTTTTTGCAGACGAAATGGTGTCGGGTGCTTTTAAATCGTTCAGGCACGAACACCTTTTTAAAGAAGAGGAAGGGATTACCGTAATGACGGATATTTTTGAGTATAAAAGCCCCTTAGGTATTTTTGGCAGGCTTGCCGATGTACTTTTTTTAAAAAGATATATGTACAATTTTTTGGCACAGCGTAATGCGATTATAAAATCTTTTGCGGAAAATCCTGATAGTTATAAAAAAGTCCTGCCGTTCTAAAGCGGCAGGACTTAGTTTTTTAAAGTAAAATACTTAAAATTTTAGGGTTAGCCCTGCAAGAAAGTTGATGCCTGCCTGCGGGTAATAATATGCCCCATAATAATAGTATCCGTTTGATGCATATTGTTCATCAAAAATATTGTTTACCAAACCGGTAACCGTAATTTCTTTAAAAACCGAACGGGGTTTAAAAGTGTAACTCACGTTAAGGTCGGTAGTGGTATAGGAGGGTAGTTTAGCATCAGCTGTTTCAAGGTTGTCCATATACTGTTCGCCTACATATTTTGTAGCGAGCATACCATACCAACCTTTATTTTGGTATACCAGCTGTACTGCCCCTATGACATTTGGTGAGAATGCAATATCTGTATCGCCTTCATTTTGGGCGCCTTCTTCGGTTTCGGTATAAAAATCTATATTTTTATTTACACTAACAGAAACATTTGGCCTTATAGAAAAACCTGCTATAAGGGGTATGCTGGCGTTGGCCTCTATACCGGTGCGGTAACTGTCCCCGCTGTTGGCATATACCGGTGCGCCTACATCATCTATGGTTCCGGTTAGTACAAGCTGGTCTTTATAACACATATAATAACCATTTATGCTAATAGCAGTTTTGGCGGTATTGTAACGCCACCCCAGCTCAAAATCGTTAAGACTTTCTGGCTTGGTGCTGCCGTTTTCATAATCAGAACGGCGGGGCTCTTTATTGCTGCGGCCGTAGCTAAAATATATGTTGTTATTATTGTTTACTGTATAGGTAAGCCCTGCTTTAGGGTTAAAAAAGTTAAAGGTGTCATCTACAGGTATGGGTGCGTCACTGCTTTCTAATACATTTCCGGCAGTGTAATGCACGCCGCGGTATTGCATGTCGCCAAACAGGCTCAGGTTATTGGTTAAAGCATACGTGGCCTTGGCAAATATATTAAAGTCGGTTTTAGTGGCATCATTGTCATAATACCGGTCGTCAGGCCTTACAGATCCGGGGTTTAATGCCCAGATAACATTGCCATAGTGAGCGCCCTGATATTGGTTCAATCCCCCGCCCAAAATTACATTTACAGCGCTGCCGGAATAATTAGCTGAAAATGTAGTGCCATAAAAATCATTATCCAGCCATTTACGCCTTATCAGGTCAGTCCCCGGAACGGTTTCACCGTAGTAATCAACCAAAGAAGTAGGCTGTATACCGGGGTAACCGTCAACAGGTATATTGTCCATGTAGTTTTCATAATATCCTTTACCCCTAGTATAAAATACAGCAAGGTTGGTATTCCATTTTGCCCCCCAGCGCTGGTTCCAATGCAGTTGATACTGGTCTTGCTGGTAATTGTCGGTTTCGTTATCATAGTAACGTATGTTGCCGTTTTCATCTGTATAAATACCAGAAGTATTAAAACGCCTGTTTTCTTCCAGTGTAGCCTGGTCTATACCATTCCATGCCTGATACGTTTTTTCTTTACCGCCAAAAGCTAACGCTTTTATTAATGTATTGCCATTAATATATGTTCCCTGCAAAAAATATGACTTTAGGCTGCTGGAAGCACGGTCTATATAGCCGTCGCTTTCAATATTAGAAAGGCGCCCGGCTATTTCAAAATGGTCGTTCATAAGCCCGGTGCTAAACTTTACGGTGTGCTTACGGCTGTTAAAGCTGCCAAAGGAATTAGATATTTCTCCACTGGCCTCTTTTTTATGGGCATCGGTAAGCACATTAAGGCTGGCGCCAAAGGCACCTGCACCGTTGGTTGAAGTACCCACCCCACGCTGTACCTGTATGTTTTCAGCAGATGAGGCAAAGTCGCCCATGTTTACCCAATACGTACCATGTGATTCGGCATCGTTATAGGGTATGCCGTTAATGGTTACGTTTATACGGCTTGCATCAGCCCCCCTTATGCGTATGCCGGTATACCCAATGCCGTTACCTGCATCTGTAGTGGTAACTACAGAGGGAAGGTAGTTTAACAACACAGGTATATCCTGCCCAAGGTTGCGCGGGGCAATTTCCTGTTTAGTAATATTGGTGAAAGTTACCGGGGTATTGCCGGTGGCGCGCACCGATTGTACCAGTACCTCGTCAAGTTTATATGTTTCTGCCTGTGTAGTATCCTGCACTGCCGGTTGTTGGGCCGCCGCTGTAAATGTGGCAAGTCCTGCTGCTGCCAGGTAGATAAATTGTTGCTTTTTCTTAACTGGTGCGTGTAAAAAAAAGTACTTTTTGTGGAATAAATTTTTCATCCGTAAAAAAATTACGAATAAAAGGGGTAATTATTCTGTTGTTAATTAAATAATTGAATTTATGGCGTTATTACGGCGTGCACTCCGCTTTTTTGCCTGTTTCCCTTGGCAGCATTACCCGCCCAGGTTCTTTGGGTATGATCTCAGCCCGAAAATTATAGGGCACCCCTTTGAGACGGGGCAAATGTATGTATTTTTTCGGAGTAAAAAATTTTGGGGCTGTATATTTTTAAAAATCCGGCCTTTTTCTCGATTGCTTTTTTTCTGCATTGCGCCGCTTACCCTCTAACCGTTTTTTAATAACCGACCGGGGTGTTTTTGTTGGCCTGCGTACTTTTTGCGGCTTAACAGCTTCGAGCATTATCTGCAAAAAGCGGCGGGTAACAATATCTTTGTTGCGCAGCTGGCTACGGTCTTCATCACACTGCAATATAAGTATATTGTCTTCGGTAAGGCGGGATGATAGCTGTGTTGTAATAAGACTTTTTTCTTCGTCAGTAAGGGCTGCCGATGCAGGTACGCTAAAACTAAGTACTACTTTAGAGGACACTTTATTTACATTTTGCCCACCTGCACCGCTGCTTCTTACGGCTTTATAATTAAGTTCAGATATTATTTTTTCGCTATCCACATTGCATTTTTTAAACCGGTTTCTGGTGTGCCGGCTTCAGGAGGTCGTTTACTGTTTTTACGGGGTTAAATGTTTTTAACGGCACCTCTGCAAAAACGGTTATCCAGCCTGCCATGGCGCCATTCCATAAACCGGGTAATTCGTATGATTTTACATCTACGCCCATCCTGTTTTTGGTTACTATAAAACCGGTGTTAGGGTCTACATAACGGGGCAGGTCAAACCGGTTGCCCTTATAGTCTTTAAGCCCGCAAACAATATCTACAGGGTTAAAATGGGTAGACTGGGAGAAAATGTGGCTTTGTATTTTATTATCAAGGTCTATTTGCGAACTTTCTACAATTTGTAAAGAAAGCCTGCCTTTATTGCCTTTTACCCAAAACGGCCCGCCACCGGGTTCGCCTTCATTTTTTACCATACCGCACACCCTAATAGGCCTGTTAAGTAATTCTTTTACTGTAAGGAACTTATTTTCTACGGTAAATTTATCAAAGTCAGGGCTTATATCCTGCATCAGTTTATCCGTGGCAAAGTCTAGAATTTCATCCAGTTCGGCTTCAGATGCCTCATGGTTTTCTATACGGTTAAGGTAGTAAAATACTTTTTCCTGAAGTTTTGCCAGCATGCCTGCCAATGCGTTTTTATATAGCGCAATGGTCTCCATTTTAGTGTGGCGGACATTGTCAATATTTTTTACAAAAACAATATCGGCATCAATCATGTTGAGGTTTTCAATAAGAGCACCATGCCCACCCGGGCGGAACAACAGGGTGAGCTTAGAATCCCTGAACGGCCTGTTTTGCATATCCACTGCAATGGTATCGGTTTCTTTTTGCTGATAGGTAAAATCAAAACTTATTTTTACACCTGTTTCTTCTTCTACCTTAGACCTTGCCTCATTTATAGAATCTAAAAAGCCATCAAGATGGTTTTCAGATATGGTAAAATGCACATGGGTTTTCCCCTGGCTTTCGGCATAGGCTGCAGCCTCACGCAGGTGTTCATATACCGGTGTTGCTGCTATATGGTCATATTTATGAAAAGGCAATATTCCCTTTGGTTTATTAGCATAATCAAAACCATTTTCGCCCATCATGGTTTTTATAAAGTTGTAATTGCGGGCGTCTTCCCTAACATTTTCATTATCTGCATCAGGGTATACAATGCCTTTTTCGGCAGCGGCAGCAATTTCTTCATAAAAAGGGAAACGCTCAAGCCCCAGTAAAAATACTTCCAGGTTAGTATCTTTTTTCCGGTTTATATATCCGTTTATGGTTTCTTTTTCCGGGTTGTAATTAGCTAAAAATTCATGCAGAAATTTAAACATCCTTGTAGCGGCACCAGATGCGGGTACAAATTTTTCCAGTTTAAAGTTGTGTTTCTTCTTTTCAAAGTATTCCGCATATTCCGTAGCTACTTCTTTACTTAGCGGTAAAATACCATCGCCAAGTACGGCAGGCCTTTCCAGCGAAATTTTAGATATGCCTGTTTTAAAGTTTTTTAACTGGCTTTCAATTTTATACATGGGTATGTTACGTCTGTATACCTGTACATAATCGGTTAAAAGCAAGCCTAGCTCCAACGCTTTTTCAAGTTCTATAATCATATAGGTAACCTGCTTGTACATATTGTCTAACCCGCGGGTAACTCTAATGCGCAGGTTGCCTTCTTTACGCAGGTTGTCAGAAAGTTCATTAGCTTTTTTATTGTCTTCAGCTGCTATTATTATAGCAAGGTCGCACGGTTTAATAGTAGTAACGTCCTCAATATTTTTACCTTTAAATGCCAGTATACGGTTATCTTTTTCTTCAGCAAAAGTTTGCTTACTAAGGTCTGCTGCAATTTGTTTACTGTCTCCTTCCGTATAAATGGTAATATTTATTGTACGGGTGCGTTGTTGAGTAAAGTTTTCTTCCATGCTTTGTAGCCGTATATGGCGATTATTGTTAAAAATATATTTAATATACCGGTAAGCGCATAACCTTTAATGAAAAAGAGGGGAATGGCTATAACATCTCCTGCAATAAGAAACAGCCAATTCTCCAGTTTTCGTTTTGCAAGCAGCCATGTACCTACAAACAATAACCCTGTCATTATAATATCAGGGTAACTCCACCAATGTCCAAATTTGTCAAAAAATATGTAGATGGTTGAAGCAAATATAATAGAAATAATAAAGATTAAAGAGCAATTTAGGTAATCTTTAGGGGAAATTTTTGTTATTTTTAGACAATCATTGTTTTTTTTATATTGTCCGGTCCATAATACCCAACCGTAAATACTCATATAAACATAGTATGAATTTATAGTTAAATCTCCATACAACTGCCAGTGGTATAATAGGTATATATATATAAGTGAGCTTATTAATCCTGTAGGGTAAAGCAGTACACTATTGCGTTTAGAATATAGTACACTTACAATACCCAATACTACCGCTACCGCTTCAAGTATTTTTTCTGTAAGCGTATAGTTTTGATAAGGGCCAAACAGCAGGTCAAATAAATCACGCATGGTATAAAGGGGCAAATATGGTTATAAATTTTCCAGGCAATATACCAGTGTAAAGCCTTCTACTTCCTCAAAATAAAACGGATGTGTGCTTTGGTGGCCTTCAAAATCAACTACGGCACTGCCTTTGCCGTCTTCTATAGTAAAAGGCAGCACCTCTATGTTTTGTTTAAAGCTGAGGCCGGGCTTAGAAAGCATTTTATATACCGATTCTTTAACCCCCCATATAGCTATAAGCATACGTATATAGTTTTGAGTATCATCAGAGTTAAGGTAGGTAAATTCTTTTTCAATAAACTTATCGGCTATGGCAACCACCTTTGGGCGCTGCATTTCCATATCTATGCCGCTGTTTTTTTTACTGATAATTATGGCAGAAAAGGTATAAGAATGTGTTATAGATATAGCATTACCATCGTTTAGATGCGGTTTGCCATTGGTGTCATAATACAGGTCAAAATCGGTATACCCCGCTTCTTCCATCAGTTTGCGCACGCTCATAAAGCCCTTGCGGTGCTGTTCGCTTTTCATTTTTTGCACCCTTGCAGCGCAAACCTCTTTCAGGCCTGTACCTGTAGAGAGCTCTTCCAGGCTTTCGGTAATCTTCCACACCAGCAGGCGGGTGTCATTGTTTATTGTTACAGATTTACAGAGCGGCATTTATATATTAATATAGGAGGAGGTTATTAACCAATTTATTACCTTTGCAGTAAACAAAATGTAATACAAATATACAGAATATTCATGAGTACTAAAACACTGCCCTATGTGGCCTATAAAGTAAAAGATATTTCCCTTGCGGAATGGGGAAGGAAGGAAATTGAACTGGCAGAGGCAGAAATGCCGGGGCTTATGGCCCTGCGTGAAGAGTATGGTGCGCAACAGCCACTTAAAGGCGCGCGTATTGCAGGCTGCCTGCACATGACTATACAAACTGCTGTATTAATTGAAACCCTTGTAGCCCTGGGTGCCGAAGTTACCTGGAGCTCTTGTAACATATTTTCAACACAAGACCATGCCGCTGCTGCCATAGCTGCTGCTGGTATATCTGTGTATGCATGGAAAGGCCTTAGTGAAGAAGATTTTGACTGGTGTATTGAACAAACCCTGTTTTTTGGTGAAGACCGCAAACCGCTTAACATGATTCTTGATGATGGTGGCGACCTTACCAATATGGTGTTTGACCGTTATCCTGAACTTGTTGCCGAAATTAAAGGCCTTAGCGAGGAAACTACAACAGGTGTGCACCGCCTGTATGAAAGGATGAAAAAAGGTACCCTGCCAATGCCGGCTATTAATGTGAACGACTCGGTTACCAAATCTAAATTTGATAATAAATACGGCTGCCGTGAAAGCGCTGTTGATGCTGTACGCCGTGCTACCGATATAATGCTTGCAGGTAAAAGGGTAGTGGTATGCGGTTATGGCGATGTGGGTAAAGGTACTGCGGCTTCGTTCCGTGGGGCAGGAGCTATTGTTACCGTTACCGAGATAGACCCTATTTGTGCGCTACAGGCTGCTATGGACGGTTATGAAGTGAAAAAACTGGATACTGTTGTAGGCAATGCCGATATTGTAATTACCACCACAGGTAACAAAGATATTGTGGTAGGCCGCCATTTTGAGGCTATGAAAGATAAAGCCATTGTATGTAATATTGGCCACTTTGATAACGAAATTGATATGGCATGGCTTAACAAAAAGTCTGGTGCTGCAAAAGTTGAAATTAAACCACAGGTTGATAAATATACTTTGAACGGTAAAGATATTATTGTACTTGCCGAAGGCCGCCTTGTAAACCTTGGCTGTGCAACAGGCCACCCGAGTTTTGTAATGAGTAACTCATTCACTAACCAAACGCTTGCGCAGATGGAATTGTGGAACAACAGCGAAAGTTACGAAAACAAAGTATACATGCTGCCTAAGCACCTTGATGAAAAAGTGGCTGCCCTACACCTTGCAAAACTGGGTGTTGAGCTTGAAACGCTAAACCAGGAGCAGGCTGAATATATTGGTGTGGAGGTTGAAGGGCCATTTAAACCCGAATACTACCGTTACTAAGATTTTTAGATATAGTACTAAAAGCTCCCGCCATTGGCGGGAGCTTTTTTATTTTATTAGTTTTACTTATCTATACTTTTTTCGGAAAGCACGCGGAGTGCAATTATTTATTTTTAAAAATGCCGCATTAAAATTGCTTATAGAGTTAAAGCCAGAATCATAAGCTATTTCTGTAATACTGGTATCTGTTGTTACGAGTTTACGTTGTGCGTGGTTAACACGCTCTTCAATTATATATTCGTTCAGGGTACAGTTAAAAGCCTTTTTAAAAATAGTATTGGCATAATCAGGATGAAGCCCTGTTTCTCTGCCTATATCACTAATTTTTATTGGGTTTAAGTAGTTTTTAGCAATATAAACAGTCATTTTTTCAACCGGGGTTATTTCTTTTTCAGTGATGGAAGAAGCATGGAGCGACTGGCAGCAGATGCTTTTGCTAACTGATAGCCTGCTTAATCTTGCACGCATTTCAAGTAAGGCTATATCAGCTAGTTTTGCATTATGGATTTCCTTTATCCAGTATTTAAACAGAAATTCATCATATTGGGCAAATTCGTCAGAGCCTTCATATAAAATTTCTCCCTTTAGCAGCCTGTTTAAAAACGCATCGGGCAGTTTCCACTCTAAAAACTGTGAAAAGGGTATGGTAAAAACATAATAAGGCAACTCTCCTTCATAATATATAATCTGGTGAGGCACCAGACCCCAAAATACAGTAAACCTTTTGGCGGGTACAGTTATTTTTTTGCCCTGAAATAGATAGGTTATAGACCCTTGTGTTATGTAGTTTACTTCTATCTCATTATGCCTGTCCGGTTTACCCATAAATTGTGGCTTCCATAACTCGCATGTCAGTCCATAAGGCTTAAATTCGTCCCGGTTTTCATTGTACGTGCTAATCTCGGAATTCCGCATAAATATTTTATATAACAGGTGGTATTAACTGATATCCCATATTATATTTACAATTTTAAATAAAAATTTTATGAAAACTTTTAAATTAACGGTACTATTTTTATTTATTTCAGGGTTTACATCTGTTTTTTCGCAATCTCTTGAAAAAAACAGGGTGGTTATTCTTACAGATATTGAGGCAGACCCTGATGATACACAGTCTTTGGTTCGCCTGTTTATTTATGCCAACCAGATTGATATAATGGGGCTGATAGCTACAACATCTACCCATCAGAAAAATGCCATACATCCACAATCCATAATTAAAATAATAGAGGCATACGGTGAAGTACAGCCCAATCTTCAATTACATGAGCAGGGATATCCTAAAGCCAGTGACCTGTTAAAGCTGGTAAAAAAAGGTTCGGAATTATATGGAATGAAAGGTGTAGGGAAAGGAAAGGGCACAGAAGGGTCTGAATGGATAATAAAAGTACTTGAGGACAAAGATGAAAGGCCTTTATGGGTTTCGGTATGGGGGGGCGCCAATACTCTTGCCCAGGCATTATATACAATCAAACATACTAAAAGTAAGGCGGAGGCTGCCCGTTTGGTTTCTAAATTAAGAGTATATACCATTTCAGACCAGGATGACAGCGGGATATGGATCAGGAATAATTTTCCGGAATTATTTTATATTGTAAGTCCCGGTACTTATGGGCGCTCCACATGGATAGCTATTAATCAGGTTGTAAAGGGCCTTAATAATAATGTTATCAGTAACCAATGGCTTGCAGAGAATATTCAGCAGAGCCATGGGCCTTTGGGAGCATTGTATCCTGATGTAATGTGGGGAATGGAAGGCGATACGCCTGCTTTTTTGCACCTGATACCTAATGGGCTTAACTGTCCGGAACATCCCGAATGGGGAAGCTGGGGAGGAAGATATGAGCTTTATAAGCCGGAATTCATGACTGATGAAGGATCGGGTGGGGTTAAGACAGAACCTGAAACACGACCTATATGGACGAATGCTAGTGACAACTATATTATGTACACATATAACCCTTACGGAAGAGCATTAAAACTTGATGAGGAAAATAAATTATCAGATAATAAAGCTACTATTTTACGCTGGAGGGAAGATTTCCAAAATGATTTTGCTGCCCGTATGGACTGGTGTATCAGGCCTTATGATAAAGCTAACCATCCTCCTGTTCCGTCTTTTAAGCATCAGGAAGAGATTACTGTTAAATCAGGAGAATATTTTACACTGGATGCCACTGGAACTTATGACCCAGATGGCGACCATATTAGTTATTTATGGTTTAGCTACCCTGAAGCCGGAAGTTATAAAAAGCCATTAATAACTAATGTACAAAATTCTTACAGGGCAAACATACAAGCCCCATCGGTTGATAAAATTGAAACTGCACATATTATTTTAAAAGTTACTGATACAGGTACGCCCAGACTTTCGCGTTATAAGCGTTTAATTGTTACTATACTCCCAAAGTAACCGCAATAGTTTTTCGTCGTTATATTTTGTGCTAGCCTTTAATCCTTTAATACTGATTCCTCGTCCAGCAATCCATAATATGGTCATTAACCATGCCGGTGGCCTGCATGTGGGCATAAATAATGGTAGAACCTACAAACTTAAAGCCACGCTTTTTAAGGTCTTTACTTATTTTGTCGCTTAATGGGGTAGTGGCAGGAATTTCAGACATTGACTTAAACTTATTATCAATGGGTTTTCCGTCAGTAAAGTTCCAGAAATAGTTGCTGAAACTGCCAAATTCTTCCTGAACCTTCATAAATGCTTTGGCGTTGGTTACTGCGGCATTTACCTTTAATTTATTACGGATGATACCGGGATCCTGTAACAGGGCATCCAGTTTATCCTGGGTATATTGGGCAATTTTTTTATAGTCAAAATTATCAAATGCTCTACGGAAGCTCTCTCGGCGGCGCAAAATGGTAATCCAGCTCAGCCCGGCCTGAAAGCCTTCCAGCAATAAAAATTCAAACAGGGTAGCATCATCATACACCGGTTTTCCCCATTCGTTATCGTGGTAAGCTTCATACAGCGCATCGCCCTTGCACCAGCTACACCTTTTTTTGTCTTCCATTTTTTTTGCTTTTTTAAAAGTCAATATACTCTTCCATTTCCCCATTATTGTCGCTTACCTTACCAAAGCTGGCCCGTTGCCTGTTGGCATTTAAAGTTTTATCAATCATGGTATTGATGTTTTCTTCGATCTCACTGTCATCCAGGATACGGTTTACGCCAATGTGTTTATACGCCAGCGGATTAATTCTTTCTCCCTTGTTTATAAAAGCAATAGCGGTAAGCCTGTTTGCAGTGGGGGCGTAGCCATACATATAATCATCATTCTCATCATCGCTTATATCTTCTATTTTATAAAAGTAAAACGTTATCTGCTTATCATTAAACGCCACTGTCTTTTTACTGATGAGGCTAAGCGAATCTTTTTCGGTGTTTAGCTTTGCTATAGTTAAAACGGCAGATTGGGCAATCTGCTCATCAGCAATATTTTTAAGGTATGAGGTTTGCCGGTTTGCCGTTAAAACCCCCAGTACTTTAAAAAGGGTTTCCGGATTGGCAAGCAGCGCATTAATTTCTGTTTCATTTATATTACCGCTTCTTATATCAAGAGTTGCCATTTCAAGTTTTGTGTCTTCCATGTCAAGCGCTCTTATGTTTTTAAAAACGGCTTTTACATCTTTATCATTGCGGAAAGGGTATAGCAACTCCATATAATCGCTTAAATCGCCAGATCGTGAGCCGGAGTAATAATTATTGCCGTTAGACTCCCGGCTGGCAAGGCGGCTTTTTTCCCGTTTAATTTCAAGCCGGGTATTGGTAAGCAGCATTTTTTTATAGCTTTTCAGCTTTTTGGGTTTTATAACATCATCTTCAATAAGTTGTGCCACAAAGCTTACAATGGGTTTTTGGTATTCGGGTATGCTGTAGTATTGCAATATATCGGGGAAGAGTATGGCGCTATGCCTGGTATCCTGTTTAAATTTAGCAAACAGGTTGGCAACCTCAAACTTTTTATCTGAAACCGGAAGGTCATATTCCAGCAACTCGCCAATTTTGGTATAGGCCTCTTCGGTTTCAAACCCTGTAAGGGCTTCCAGTACGGCAAACTGTATTATGGTGTTGGTGTCTTCACGTTTGTATTGCTGCTCTAAAAACGGTAAAACCGATGGTTCTTTAGTGTCACCTAAAATATCATATAAACGTGTAAGGGTGCTGATTTCGTCTTTTTTAAAATTGAAAGAACGCATAAAACGTTCCAGCTGGGGCAGGTTTTCTTTAGTAACAACCAACTGGTTTACTGATGCCATTGCTGAGCTGCGTATGCTGTCATGCTCACTGTTTGCATCTTCTATAAAAACCTGTAGCCTGTCCTTAGGCAATTTTTCTTTTTCAGTATTTTCAGTCACTGTAAAAGAGCCAAATACCGTTTCTATATCAGGATTTGAAGTGTAATTACGGTCAACCAGCGTATATAAAAGATAAACTTCCCCATTACGGTACAGCGCCTTAAACTTTCGTGCCTGGTTGCTTTTATCGGCCATGGCAAGGCCTTCAAAAGTATAAAACCCTGCTTTCTCATCATGGGCTTTTTTTTCTGCAGTAAGCTTTATAGAAAGCCTGTTGCGTTCCATAGTGTCATTCCATAGCCTGGAGGCTGCATTGTTATAGTTATCAATACCTGCCATTTCTGCGCTTGTGCCATAAAGTTCTTCATATTCAGGTTGCTCTTCGCGGTCATTAAAAGCAGTCATGTAATTTTTTACCGTTTGCCAAATAGTATCCACATTTTGTATGGTATGGTAGCGGTGGTATTTATGGTAATAAAGGTTTATTTTTTGCCCTGAAGGCAAAACAATTTCTCTATTGCTAAACTGCTCTTTAAAAACATTTTTACTCTCGCTGCCATAATTATAATTATTAGAGAGCATTTTTGGCTGAAAATCCAGTGCCTCATTTTCCTTTCGCGGTACTTTTACGGTATAGTGGGCAGCGGTATCGGCATAGGTACGGTAATCGTTACTATTAACAGGTTCCGCAAAAGCAAAGCTGTTAAAAAAAGCCTGCGTTTTTTCTGTGGAGGCGCCCACGCTACCCAACAGGTAATATTTAGGGCCTTTAATAAGCGATTTTAACTTTATTTCTTTGCTCCCAATTTTAGAAGATGAAGTAAACGCTTCCGGTTTGGTTGTATATAATACAGTATTGGTAGTGTCAGCATCCAATTGGTTATAAAACTCGTAATGCATACGCTTTAGTTCAAAACCGGTATCTTCCATTATCTCTGCATCATCCAGGGTACGCTCAATAACAAAATAATTTGCCTTTTCGGCTTCATCATAGCCAAATAACGCTATATCTCCCGCCGTGGGGTTTTTAACCGATTCTCCATACAAAACGGTATAGTCCGGCATATAAGCCGAGAAAACACCCTTTTCAGGGTTTATAGCCTGCCAGTTTTGTCCGGGTGATTTCAGTGTGATATTATTGTACACAACATCTTCAAATTTTTTAACATAATCACGCTCTCCGGACATGCTCACCATTATTATTTCCAATGGGGTGATATAGTACCTGTAGTGCTGTGCATTGCCGGTTTTAGTGGTGTTTTTTATGTCGTAAACGGAATAACCGTCTTTAGTATAAAATTTCTTTTCCAGTATTTTTCCGGGAATGTTTTCATAAAAAAGGCTATCTAACGATTGGTGGTTAAACGGTTTGTTGTCTTTTTTAAGATAGTCGTTCAATAAGAGCCGCTTTACATTAATGTAGCCGCCGTTGGTAAGGTCTGGAGACTGTATATCTGTGCCATCTTCAATAACCGCACCTTTAAATACCGGCAGGGTTATAATACCATCGGTTGAGGTGTAGGTTTCAAAATCTGGTTTTTTAAAATAGCTTTCTATCATTTCTTTTTTAGCCTTGCCGGCATCAGTATACCGGTCTGCTACCGGCTTTACCGTATAGCCTTTGGCGCGGAGTAATTCTATAAGTCCCTTTTTACCGGGTAGATGTGCCGCGCCAACTGCTGCAAACAGGCTGCCTTTTTTTACAAGCGAATCTATAGACTGTACAAAAACCTTATTACGGTCATACAACAGCGCTTTAAGGTAAGCCTGGCCAGAGGCCAGTGTAGTTAACGAGTCCAGCATATCTAAATCCTTCTCGCGGTAATAATTCATAAGCGCCTCCTGGTAATTGGTGTTTTTGAGTATGCGCTGCATGGCTACAATATTCTCTTCTTTTGGTTTCATGGCATCATAATCCATGTCCATCATGTTTAATAGCGATTGTTTGGTATCTTCAAGCCCCACTGTAGTTTTACTGTACTTCCTACCTGTGCGGTATATAAACATATCAAGGTAGGTTTCTTCCTGATACTCTTTTTCATACTCATTAGTGCGGAATAACAGGTTGTTTAGCGTGAAATTTTTAGTGTAAAAAAGGCTGAAAAGGTCTTGTTTAGTAGCTGGCAGCAGGTAAAATTGTGCATATAGTTTTTGGTAACCATAGCCACCACTATTGCCCATAAGGCCCATTACGTCAATCCAGGTAGAAGGTTCGCTTTCATTAGCCACCATATCTGCCTCCAGCAAGTGTTTAAAAAAAGCATCAGACAAATGGTACGAAATTTTATCGCTTACGTGCATGGAGCCATACAGGTACGAATTTTTTTCAAGGCCATTGCCCGAAACTTCCCATAATAGCCCCTGGTATTTTTTTTCCTGTGCGGTTAGTAGTGTGGTAAACAGTACAAATAATAGAACAATATATCTCAAAACAGTAAAATTTAGTAAGTAATATCAAATATAATCCATAGTTTTTAATAAGCTGCGGCTAAACGCGGCTTATTGCAGTGTAAAGTAGGGTAAACGCCACTCCGTTATACTATAACGAATGTAAGTGTAAATTATTTGTTGTGAATGTATTTCTCTATAAGCCAATGCCCAAGGTAAATTAATGGCGTAAGTGCTATGGCAATAATAAGTTTTACTACATAGCTGGTTATTGAAGATGCTATATAGGTATCGGTATCCATTTTGCCTGTAAGGTAAAAGGCGATGCCCAGTACAATAAAGGTATCAAACAACTGCGATATTACTGTTGAACCTGTACTGCGCAGCCATAGCATGGCTTTGCCGGTTTTGTTTTTTAAAAAGTGGAAAATAGTAACATCTACAAGCTGCGAAACAATAAAGGCTATAATACTGGCTATAATAATCCACATGCTTTGCCCAAAAACAGCTTTAAACTGAGAATCGGTAACCAGGCCGGGGCCTTTGGCAGCAGGTATGCTCAGTGCAAAATATAAAAGCACAAAGCAATAGGCTATAAGTGCTGCTGTAATAAGCGAAAGTTTTTTAACACCCTTTTGCCCAAAATATTCATTTATCAGGTCGGTTGTTATAAAAACCACCGGCCAGGGCACAATACCCACACTCATAAGGTAGGGACCAAAGCCAAAAAACGGGCCTACATTTATAAGCTTACCCCCAATAAGTTCGGCAACTACTGCATTGGTAATAAATATACCTGCAAGTATAACATACAGGGTATTTTTACGGTTTTCAAACATAAGTAAAGGCTAAAATATAAAGATAGCGCAATTTGATAAACCTGTATATAGGGTAATAAAAAAATCCCGCAGCAAAAGGCTGCGGGATCTTGTTTATATCATAAGGATATCACTTATGCAAGGGCAACCCTTTTAAAACCGGTTACGGTTAGGGAAGCGTCTATTGACTTAACATAAGCGCTAACGCTTAATTTGCTGTCTTTAATATAATCCTGGTTAACAAGGGTGTTGTCTTTAAAGAAACGGCCCAGTTTACCTTTTGCAATATTTTCAAGCATAGCCTCAGGCTTGCCTTCCTGGCGAAGCTGGTCTTTAGCTATCTCAATTTCTTTTTCAACAGTTTCTGCATCAACACCATCTTCGTTAAGGGCTATAGGAGCCATAGCGGCAGCCTGCATAGCCACGTTACGGGCAGCTTCTTCAGCACCATCTACGTTGGCAGAAAGGCTTACAAGGGTAGCAATACGGTTACCTGCGTGTATATAAGAACCTACAAATGGGCCTTCAAGCTTTTCAAAAGCGCCTATTTCAATTTTTTCACCAATAACACCGGTTTGTTCAGTAAGTTTTTCACCTACAGTAATTCCGCTGTATGGTTTGGCAAGAAGCTCCTCAAGGGTAGCGCTTTCCAGTGCAAGGGCAGCAAAATCATTAGCAAGCTTTACAAAAGACTCATTTTTGGCAACAAAGTCGGTTTCGCAGTTTAGAGAAATAACAGCACCTTCTGTTTGTGCATCATTTACTACAGCAATAACAGCACCTTCGCTAGATTCGCGGTCAGCACGGTTAGCAGCAACTTTTTGTCCTTTTTTACGAAGTATTTCAATTGCTTTATCAAAATCTCCTTCAGCTTCTACAAGCGCTTTTTTGCAGTCCATCATACCGGCGCCTGTGGTCTGGCGCAGTTTATTTACGTCTGCAGCAGTAATATTTGCCATTTTATTCAGATGTTTTTTTAATGTTTATAAAAAAAAAGTAAAACCGTTATACAGATAATGCTACAAAAGTAAACATCACCCCGCACAACGGCTTTACTGTAATGTTAATTTTATTCTTCAGATGTAGTGGCAGCAGCTTCAGTAGCCGGTGCTTCAGCAGTAGCCGGTGCCTCAGGTTGTACCTGGTCATCTTTTTCTGCTTTTCTGTCGGCAAGGCCATCTACTACGGCGCCTGTTACAAGAGATAAAATTTTGTCTATTGATTTAGAAGCATCATCATTTGCAGGTATAACATAATCAACCTCACGTGGGTCTGAGTTTGTATCTACCATTGCAAAAATTGGAATGTTTAATTTTTGAGCTTCTTTTACTGCGATGTGTTCTGCCTTGATGTCTACAATGAATAACGCAGCCGGTAGCCTTGTCATATCAGCAATAGAACCAAGGTTTTTTTCAAGCTTTGCACGAAGGCGGTCTACCTGTAAACGCTCTTTCTTAGAAAGTGTATTAAATGTACCGTCTTTTTTCATTTTGTCTATAGAAGCCATTTTTTTAACGGCTTTACGTATAGTAACAAAATTTGTAAGCATACCACCAGGCCACCTTTCAGTAATGTAAGGCATATTAGCGGCAGCAGCTTTTTCAGCTACAATGTCTTTAGCTTGTTTTTTAGTGGCTACGAAAAGGATTTTTCGGCCAGATGCAGCAATTTTTTTAAGGGCTTCATTAGCCTCTTCTATTTTAGCTGCAGTTTTATACAGGTTGATAATGTGTATACCATTACGCTCCATGTATATGTAAGGGGCCATGTTTGGGTCCCATTTCCTGGTCATGTGTCCAAAGTGTACACCTGCTTCCAGTAAGTCTTTAACTTCTACTTTGTTTGCCATTTTTGTAATAGTTTACGTTCTGTTGAGTAAGCAATGTGCAGGTGGCGATAATTTCTGTTTCGGCCCTGCCCATTTAGATGCTAAACTAATCTTCGCCTCGGCGAAGCAACAACAACTTGGTTTTTTAATTCAATAATAAAAAATAACATTTTTACACCTATCCCTTGCAAGCTCAGGACAGTAAAAATATTAACGTTTAGAGAACTGGAATTTCTTACGGGCTTTCTTCTGTCCGAATTTCTTACGTTCTACCATACGAGGATCCCTTGTTAAAAGGCCTTCTGGCTTAAGGATGCTCCTGTTTTCTGCATCTACCTCGCACATAGCGCGGGCAATTGCCATACGTACAGCCTCAGCCTGTCCGGTAATACCACCACCGTATACATTTATTTTTACATCAAAGTTTTCGGCACTGTTAGTCATGCTAAGCGGCTGTTTTACTTTGTACTGTAATGTACCGGTAGGGAAGTATACTTCAAGTTCTTTTTTGTTAACCGTGATTTTTCCTGAACCTTCAGTCAGGTAAATACGGGCAACAGCAGTTTTTCTCCTGCCAATTTTGTGAATTGTCGCCATCTTACTTTAGGTCGTTTAAGTTAACGGTTTTAGGGGTCTGAGCCTCATGTTTGTGGTCAGGTCCTGCATATACATTTAAATTGCGGAATAGCTCTGCACCCAATTTGTTTTTAGGCAGCATTCCTTTTACAGCTTTCTCTACTAAAATTGCAGGGTTTTTAGCCATAACATTTTTAGCGGTAAGTGTTCTTTGTCCTCCTGGGTAGCCAGTATGGCGGATGTAGGTTTTATCCTCCAGCTTGTTCCCGGTAAGGTTGATTTTTCCGGCGTTGATAACAATTACGTTATCACCACAATCAACGTGCGGGGTATAATTTGGCTTGTATTTGCCTCTTAAAAGCATCGCAACTTTAGAAGCAAAACGTCCCAGATTATGCCCTTCAGCATCAACAACAATCCACTCCTTTTGGGCAGTGGCTTTGTTAGCCGAAACTGTTTTGTAGCTTAATGTGTTCACAGTAAATAATTTTAATTAAACATTCCATCCCCAATAAAGGGAGTGCAAAAGTACAATTAATTATGAGATTATCAAATATGAAGAAAAAATATTCTATAAGCCTCCTTTTTTATTGAATAGCCAAGGCTGTTAATTATGAGTATTGTATGAATTTTTTTCTTAATTTGATTAAGGAAGTAAGCGTCCGCGCAAAACTAATATAATATTGTGTACTATACTGTGTCTATAAACCTGTTTTGTGTTTATGAAATTATATTTATGTAAAAACGGATAATCTAAATGCTATAAGGTTATAAAATATAACGCTGCATTATCCGGATTTGTAATCAAATTACAAATCATACCCTAAAGGCCGTAGTGTATTACTATAAGTAAGTATGTATTGTTTTTCGCCGCCGGGGTTTTTCATCAGGTATATGAATTTATATTTAGATGCCTTGTCTGCGGGAATGGTTATTACCTGTTTTGTAAGGTTATCATATACCTTAGTTTCTTTGGTGTTGTCTATTTTAAGCTTGTCTCCAATACCGGTATCCAGGTTGCTTATTATGTAGTCATTATATATACGTTTGCCTTTGCTTTTAACCTCAATTTTTTCTCCTTTGTAGTTTTGGGTAAATATAAGTACCGATGCTTCATTAGCGGTGGCTTTCAGTTCTGAAAGCACGTTGCTGCGCTCACTTGTAGTGGCCGCCCTGAAATCATCACGGTAGCGTACTTCAACCGATGACATATCATCTTTTTTAGTATCACTACTTGTTTTTGCGCTTTTGCACATTACCATAAAAAACGAAATTGCAATTATAAAAAACAGCTTTTTCATGCCTTGTTACGTATTTTTAAATTCATAAAACATAAAAATACATTTGGTGCCCCGTTTATCCAACAAGTTTATAATATATATAACAAAAGGGCTGCCATAAAGCAGCCCCTCTTGCATTACTTAAACTAACAAACCCAAATTTATTTAACAATAAGTTTTTTAGTGCTTATAGAGTTGTTTTCGTCGGTTATCCTTACCATATAAATACCTTTGGTAAGCCCGGTAATTGTATACTGTGTATTAGCCTGTGCAGGCCCAAATAATTTTACCAGTTGCCCGGTTATGGCATAAACCTCTACTTTGTTAACAGGTGTGTTTATGCTGAAATTATCAGTGGCAGGGTTAGGGTAAAGTGTAGCGGCAGGTGTACTTTGAAACGTTTGGTTGCCAAGATATGCCTGCTGGTTGCCCAGTAAAACAAATTCACCCGGTTGCAGGGTAATGTTCTGGGTGTTGCCGTCTACTGTACTGTTATCCCAAAGGTTGTACCAGGTGCCTGTGTATGGAAAAGAAGTGTTAACCGTTTTTGCAGTAACATCAAAATTGGCCAGCACTATAACATTGCGCAGTTCATCTGTTGCAATAGATTCATCCCAAATATCTATCCTTGGGGTGAGGCTGCCCGAAGTTACCGTAAAGGTATTGGTACTGAATACCGGGTTGCCGGTACGTATATTTATTAATTTACTCCATGCCTCATAAAGCGATTTGCGCTGTGGATTGGCATAGTACCCAATTTCAAAAGGAACGGGTTTTGGATTGGTGCGGCAACCGTTATCATATGTGCCGTTTTCGCAATAGTTTATGCCATAATCATACCCCAGTTCACCAAACTGCCAAAACATTTTAGGTCCGGGTACAGTAAATAAAATTGCCCCGATGGCTTTTTGGCGTTCTAAAGCAGTATTAAGGTCTTTTGCGCTGTAGTTGCCAGACTGGTTACCGTATAACAGGTTTTTAAACATAAGGCGTTCTTCGTCATGGCTTTCGGCATAGCCTACAAGCCTTGGCTGCTGGTAGCCCCTGTTTTCAAAATCAATACTGTTAAAGTTGCTGCCATCTGCATAGCCCATACTCAACTGGTTATAGGCATGGTTATAAATACCCCAAAGCATAATGCCTTTGCCTTCATCTACCCGGTAGTTGGCCCATTCGGTTTCTTCCGTTGCCGAACCGCCCACGCCAAGGTGTTCAAATATCACATAAAAATCGGGGTCAATAGCCCATTGGTAGTCTGCATATTGTTTTAATATGGCAACCCTGTCTGCCTGGTAGGCATTGGTACAGGTTTCGTCAGAAGCGGTACAGTTCTGGGTAAAGCCTTTTGTTAAATCCCAACGGAACCCGTCAATATTAAATTCGGTCATCCAGTGTTCTATAGTACGCTCTACATAATATTGCGTTAATGCGCTCTGGTGATTCAGGTCAGTACCCACGCTGTAGGCATGCTTAGCCGTTACGTTACAATAAGGGTTATCTGTAGCGGCATTGCCAAAGCCATCGCCATCGGGGTCATTTACCCACATACGTGCCAGTGGCGATCGCCCGTACACATGGTTAAGCGCTACATCAAGTATTACTGCTATACCGTTTTGGTGGCACAGGTCAATAAAATCCTTCATACTTTCAGCTGTGCCATACGCTTTATCATTAGCCGTGTGGAAAGCTGTGTTATACCCCCATGAAATATTGCCTTCAAACTCCATTACCGGCATAAGCTCTATAGCATTTATGTGCAGGTTTTTAAAATAATCTATCTGGTTAGAGAGCGACTCCCAAGTTTTAGTAGTATTAAAATCGCGTATAAGCGCCTCATAAATTATCAGGTCTTCTTTGGCCGGCCTTACCCAGTTAGTAGCCTGCCAGTTATAAGCGGTTTGCCCGGTTTGCAATACGGTTACTTCAAACTCCTGCCCGGCAGGGTAAACCGGCATATTTGGGTACACATCGGCAGTTATATAAGGGTCATCATAAGGAGATAATACTAAAGTGCTGAACGGGTCTGCTGTTTTAACCAATTGCTGCGAATTGGCTATAGGGGTTTCATCTACCACCCAATACTGGTAGCTGTAAGGCTGCCCGGCTGTAAGGCCGTTTAGCTGTAGCCAGAATTTGCCCGTTTCGGGGTCTTTTTTCATGGCATACGCTACGGTAGGCTGCCAGTTGTTAAAGCTGCCCGCCACATATACATAATCTTTGCCGGGTGCATTAAGCACAAGGGTAGCCGTTGTGGCATCAACATCACTATAGGTAATACCGTCCTGCACGCCCGCAGGCATAGCTGCGGTTGCCGTATTAGGGTTAACTATAACCCTGAAATTTTTGGTAATAACATTATCTCCCTGTGTAATTACAAGTTCATAATTTTGATTTGAAGTGATGTTACTATGGTTATAGTTATAGGAGGTAGTGTTATTAGCGGTGTTAATACTTGCCCCGTTGGCCATTAAGTTATAATTGGCATTGCCGCCCGTATTGGTAGCAGAAACAGTAAATGTGCTGCCCGATGCCAGCAATGTAGTGCTATTGGCTTGTGGGGCTGTGAGATTAACCTGAAATGCACCAACACTTATAAAATTATCTGAAGTTTGAGGAGAACCCGATGCCCCCCTTAATACTACACATATTTGTGTAATGGTGCTGGTTGTGGGTACCCCGAAATAAGAATATAAATCGGGTGTTAATTCTAATTTATAGGTGGTTCCTGATACGAGTGTAAGCTGTGGCTGTACTGTGTTTTCGCCCCAGTTGCCTATTACATACTGCCATTGCTGGTCATTAACCGTAAGGCCTATGTGTGCATATATGGTACCGGTGTAAGACGCCATAGGCGTGCCTGCTTTATCAAAAAATAAAGTAACAGGGCCATTTGCCACTGCCGGAGAAGGCGAGGTGGTAATTTGAGCAAAGCAAAAGGTGTTTGATAACACCATTAATAAAAGTAAAATCTTTTTCATAGTATGAACTAAAGTATAAAAGGGCTGGCAGCGCCAGCCCTTTTAATAGGTTATAATTATATTCCGGTTACGGTGGCAGTACCTGTAAAATCTATCATCAGAGTGATATCATGAGATCCTGCTGTTACGGTAAAGTTTCCGGCAGAGGGGTCATAAGTAACCATTGGGTCACTATTTCCGACATTAAATTTCCATGCATCATTTGCAATATAAGTACCTGTGTTGGCCGACCTGAATTTTAATTCGGCAGCGGTTAATGTTGCTGTAACAGACCAGGTATTGGTGGCAAAGTCATACGTCATTGGGGTTTCATCGCTCCACCCGCCAGGTGTTGAATCTCCTATAATACCCCATTGCATTTTTACTGCTTTGTATTGCATAGCATCCATGTCTACCCATACATAATACTGTCCGTCGCCATCGGCCTCAGCAACTTTAATATCGCCGCTGCCGCCTGAGTTTTCCAGGTTGCCATCCTGGGCGCCGCCAATGGTGCCATAGTTGCCTTCAAGGTCGCCCCAGTCTGCCTGTGCGCTAACAAATTTAAATCCGTCGCCAGCACCTACTTTTACATACGCTTCAAATACCTGTGTTGTACCGTCTCCAATATAACGCATTGGTATAGCTGTAACAGGAGACCAGGCATCCAGGCCATAGTATGCCTGTGGCGCACCAACTAAGTATAATACAGGGTCTTGTGGTTCTTCAATAACTTCGCCACTTCCAAAAGTAATGCTAAGGGCAAGCGGATCAGAAACCATTGGCAGATCATCATTATCGCCAATTGTTGCGGTTACCCTTACTTCTATTAGGGCATCCTCAGTATCAGGTAACCCTAAGCCGGGTGTGCCGGCATCTGTTGCATTTGTTAACAGGCTTTTAAGGCGTTCGCCAGTAAGTAATAAAAAGCGGTCTGTAGTGCTTCCTATTTCAAGCGGGGCCGTAAAATCTGTACCTGCCACCGCAATATCAACAGTATAATTAATTTCTGTTGACTCTGTATATGCTGCGTGATCCCATACTAATGTAAGCGCTGTGGTTTCCATAGCATTGGGATTAATAACTATATTGTCCCCACTTGCAGGTGCAATAAGCACAGGGGTTGTAGATTTATCTATGATGATTTTATTATCATCGCTACTGCACGACACTATCGATAAAAACAATACTGTTAATAATGATAAGCTAAATATCTTTTTCATTTGTTACGTATTAAGATTAATAACCTGGGTTTTGAGTTAAATTAAGATTTGCTTCCAGCGCACTTGTCGGAATAGGGAACACATTATATGTTGAAGGTATAGCCGAACCGTTAAGGCTGTTACCCTTCCACGGCCATAAATAGGTTCCGCCGGTAAACTTGCCAAAGCGTATAAGATCTGTCCTTCGTTGCCCTTCAAGGTTAAGTTCTCTGCCCCTTTCATCCAGTATAAAGTTAAGGTTAAGCTCAGCGGCAGAAATTGCACTGGCATTAGCCCTTTGCCTTACGGCATTTACATAAGTTAACGCCTGGCTTTCAGAACCGCCCCCGCCTCTCAAAACGCACTCGGCATATATCAGGTAGGCATCAGCCAGCCTGAAGAATGGAAAATCGGTAGGTGAAAAAGAGGTGGCGTTTGAGGTGCCTGTAAAGTTTGTGTTCCTAAATTTTATAGAAGGATAACCATCAGTCCATTGTTTATAATTTTCCATTTCATAACTGTGCCCTTCTGTCCAGAACAGGGCAGCCCTGTCATCGGTTGAGGTTTCCAGGTCTCCGTAAAGCGAATACCATGCTTTGGTAGCCCTGTGGCCCGACCAGCCTTCGGTAGCGCCAAACTGGCCCAGCGGCATGGTTTCGGTACCTAAAGACCCGTTTACAATATAAGTGGTGTTACCATAACTCTGGCTTACTACTGCATCGGCAATAAGCGGGAAGATAATTTCCGGCGAGGTGTTATTATCGCCCGAAAAGTTCATTACAAAGTTCTCTGCAAGGTTGTATCCGCCTTCATCTATAACCAGGCTTATATATTGTAAAGCATCATCATAACGCGGTGTACCGGTATATACCTCGGCATTAAGGTATAGTTTTGCCAATAGCATACGCACCACGCTTTTGTTTGCCCTTCCATACCCGGTGTTAAGCGGTAAAGACGGTTCTATAGCAAGAAGCTCGCTTTCTACATAGTTAAACAGTTCTGTCCTGCTGCTTTCTGGTAGTGGTACTGTGGTTCCGTAATTACTCTCGTTTACCAATACCCCTTTACCAAAACAGTCAATCATATAATAGTAAGCCAGTGACCTTATAAAACGCAGTTCGCTCACAATTTGCTCTTCGTTATTTACATCAACATTTTCAAGCGCCAGGATAATGTTTGTGGTTTGCGGCACTATGTAGTATACCCTGTCATATAAATACCTGAAGAATTTGTTTCTGGGATTCCAGTCAGACGTTGTGGTAAGCTGGTCTAAACCATCATCGCCCCAACGGTTCTTCATGCCGTCTGCAGTAAAATCCTGCAGGTTGATGATGCCTCTTAAAAAGGCAGTTTCGCCCGGGTCTGGACCGCTGATGTCCTGGCTGCCGGGGCCATTAGGTCCCGAAAGGGCAAAAGTACCGTACATTTTAGAGAGTAGTCCCTCTACCGCGTTAGGATCTTTTGCCAGAAGGTTCTCCAGCGATAATTCTACCTTAGGCTTTGTATCAAGGTCGCTGGTACAGGAAGCAGAGAGCAGCAGCAATGCCGCACTTATTCCTAAAATTATCTTTTTATTAAAATTTTTCATATTCAATTTTATTTTTATTAAAAGTCAAGATTTACACCGAAGTTGTAAATTCTCGGACGTGGATAAAAATTGTTATCTATAGCATTAAAGTTTTCAGGATCCTGGCCTGAATAATCTGTAACAATAAAAGCATTGTTTACTGTTGCATATATACGTAACGATGCAGTTTTTATCAGCTTATTAAATCTGTACCCCAGCGTAATGTTATCACACCTTAAAAAGGCAGCATTTTCCAGGTAGTAATCTGATAATGGTACGGGGTCCAGTATGGTTTTTATGCGTGGATCAGCGGCGCCGTCATAAAAGTCAAGTACGTTGTTAAGGCTGTTAGAGTTATTAGGCACCGGCCTGTTTACCCAGCCCCCCTGTAGTTTAACCGAGTTGTACACCTGCCCGTCTAACTGCCCGTGGAAGTTTGCCGAAAGGTCAAAGTTTTTGTAGTTGAAATTGGTGCTGAAACCAAAAGTCCAGTTAGGGCGCAATGCCTTGTAATACCTGTCAGCATCGGTTATCATACCATCCTGGTTACGGTCTTTAAAGGCGCCGGGAATAATGTGGCCCTCGCTATCATAAAGCTGCTCATATACATAGGCAGAGTAGGGCTGTGAGCCAACACTGTGCCTTGCCAGTTTTATACCGGTTGATACAGGTAGCCCGGATTCTCCGGCATCAATAGCCGTTACATCTTTCAGGTCTGTCACCTGGCCAAAGTTGTAGGCCATGTTGCCCAGTATTTCCCATGAAAAATTATCGGTAGTTATGGGTTTAAAGTTCAGGTCTACTTCTACACCTTTGTTTTCCATACTGCCCACATTTTGTATAATCTGGTTTGTTAAAAACTGTCCCGGTGGTACATAAGCTGTTACAAGCAGGTCATCAGTCACCTTTTTGTATACTTCTACACTACCCGAAACAAGCTGGTTTTTGAACAATGAAAAATCAAGACCCAGGTTATAGGTGGTAGTTACTTCCCATTTTAGTTTATCATTAAACGCATTAGCGCTATAGGTACTTACACCCGGCAGGTACTGGCTGTTAGGACTACCGATACCGAAAAGTGCCGAAGTAGGGTAATAACCGGCAACCTGCGTGATATCCTGCTGCCCTGTCTGGCCTACACCTAAACGGAGTTTAAGGTTGGTGATTACGCTGTTATCCCTTAAAAAGCTTTCGTCTGTAATCCTCCAGGCAAGTGCAGCAGCAGGGAAATAACCCCAGCGGTCATCTTTACGGAATAGTGAAGAGCCGTCTGCCCTTAGTGTAAATGTAAACAGGTATTTATCAAAAAGGTCTACATTGGCACGGCCAAAAAATGATTCAAGTACTGTTTTATTATAATATCTGTTATTTGGGTTTTGAGCATTAATTTGTTCTTCTCTTAAACCGGTAGTAGTGTTATACTGGTAGGTTGTTTTATACCCATCATTCACAAAACTCTGGTAAGAGTGGCCTGCCTGTGCATCAACACGGGTTATAACACCGTCAAACGTTTTGGTATAGGCCAGGTAAGCATCCATCAGCTTATTGGTAATGTGCTGTGTTTCCCTGTAGTTTACGCCCGGATTAAATACCCAGGTGTTATTTTCATTATCTTTTTGGTAAGTAGCAAATGCATATTGCCCAAACTCTTCCAGTATGCTGGCGCGAGAGGCATCTAAACCAAAGTTAACAACAGCCCTTAGCTCAGGAAGGAAATGCATTTTATAATCAAACTGAATGTTTCCTAAAAGCTTATTTACTTTTTCGGGCCTTCTCCTTTCATTTAAAAGGTTTACCGGGTTATACTGCCCATCAAAATCAAGCGGGTCTGATAAGGTTGTGTTTTGATAATAGCCACCAAAATTGTTAGTGTTGCCTGTAGCATATATAGGCTTAGTAGGGTCCATGTTTAACGAACCTGCAAGTACACTTCCTTCATCAATAGCATTTTTATCTACCCAAAGGCCTTTGGCATTTACATCTACTTTAAGGTGGTCATCAAAAAAAGTAGGGGTAAGTTTTACCGAGGCGCTGTACCGCTCGTAATCATTTGTTTTAACAAGGCCTTCGTTTTTAGTATAGCCAACAGAGGCGCGTACCGGCATTGTTTTAAACAGGTTAGCACGTGCGCTAAAATTATGGTCAGTAAAAAACGAGTTCCTTAGTATGGCATCCTGCCAGTTGGTGTTAGAAAGAATCCTTCCTTCTACCTCAGGCGTAGCCGGGTTGTCAAGAGCATCTGTTGTAGGGTCATCTACACCCAGCATATCAGTCAACCCTCTAATACCCTGCTCATAATTAGTCATGCTGTTAGGGTGGTATTCCTGTATAAAACGGGTAAAAGTAGGCCCGTCCATAACATCAATAATCTTTCTGGCCTTACCAAAGCCCACGCTGGCATTATAATTAAACTGCGGCGCGCCCGAAGTACCTTTTTTAGTAGTAATGATAATTACACCATTTGATGCCCTTGAACCGTAAATAGCCGTAGCCGAAGCATCTTTAAGTACGGTGAACGACTCAATGTCATTAGGATTTACCAAAGTAAGTGGGTTGCTTACACCGGCTGGTGTAACAAAGTCTAACGGTACACCATCTATAACTATAAGGGGGTTGTTTTGCGCGTTGAGTGAGCTACCACCGCGTATCCTTATATTTGGTGCGGCATCGGGCTGTCCGCCGTTGCTTGTTATACGTACACCGGGCGCCCTGCCTGCCAGTAACTGGTCTGCAGAGGTAATGGCCCCTTTATTAAATTCATCAGCATTTACCACGGTAAGTGCGCCTGTAGCATCTTTTTTAGTGGTGCTGCCGTACCCTATTACCACTACTTCCTGTAGTTGTGTGGCATCTTCTTTAAGGGTTATATCTATTTTAGCCTGTCCGTTATAAGTAATAACCTGGCTGGAAAAGCCTATAAAGCTAAATACGATTTTATCACCGTTGCTTACATTCCCCAGTGTATAATTACCATCCATATCGGTAACTGTACCGTTTTGCGTGCCCTGCACCAGCACATTTGCCCCCGGTATGGGCTGGGCTGTGAGGCTATCGCGAACAATACCGCTTACTGTGCTCTGAGCCAGTGCACTAAAAGGTAGTATAAGCAACAAAAGTAATAACTTTTTATACATTGTTTTCATACAAGTTGTTTAGGTTAAATTTTGCTTTTAAATAGCTTATAAATTCACTTCAGAGATTAAAATTATCTAAAATAGCAGTATAAAAAAACGTTTTCGAAATTCAGGGCTAACGCAAACGTTTGCGTGTTGAAAACTTTTCAATTTCAGGGCTTTATAGCGAGTAATATTGCTATTATAAGAAATATACTTTACCTTTATTTGTATATTAATAATTTTTGGTCAAAATCATGAAGAGAAAGGTTACCCTTAAACAAATTGCCCGTGAACTTGATGTATCTATTTCTACCGTATCAAAATCATTACGTAACAGCCCGGAAATCAGTGAGGATACACGCCAAAAAGTGCAGGCATTTGCAAAACTGTATAATTACAGGCCCAATAACATTGCACTAAGCCTTAAAAACAAGAAAACCAAAACCATTGGTATTATAATCCCGGAAATTGTACATCACTTTTTTGCAACGGTTATAGGGGGTATAGAGCAGGTAGCTAATGAAAACGGTTATAACGTAATTGTGTGCCTTAGCAATGAATCTTTTGATAAAGAAGTAATAAACATGGAGATGCTGGCTACGGGCAGTACCGATGGTTTTATCATGTCGTTAAGCAAGGAAACTGAACAAAAGAAGGATTTTCACCACATACAGGAGGTAATTAACCAGGGGATGCCGGTAGTAATGTTTGACAGGGTTACCAACGATGTACTTTGTGATAAAGTGATTATAGATGACCAGATGGCGGCGTATGAAGCAGTAGACTATCTTATTGGTAAAGGTTTTAAAAAGATTGCATTGGTTACTACTGTTGATTATGTAAGTGTGGGCAAACTGCGTACTGATGGCTATATAAATGCGCTGCACGACCATGATATGGCTGTAGATGATACGCTGATTGTTAAGATTGAGGATATTGAACATTGCGAGGAGCCTATTGCAGCACTGCTGAAAACACAAAAGCCCGATGCTATATTTGCAGTAAATGAACTTTTTGCGGTTACCTGTATTAAACAGGCCAATAAAATAGGCATAAAAGTGCCGGACGACCTGAGTGTTATAGGATTTACTGATGGTATTATATCACAATACAGCAGCCCAAGCATTACTACCGTGAGCCAAAATGGCGAAGTTATGGGGGGGCGTGCCGCAAAAATGCTTATAGACAGACTTGAACTGGAGGAAGAAAATGAACTTTACAAGACAGAACTGATAGAAACCCACCTTGTAGAACGGGAATCTACGACAACCTTGTAGTTTTATTTAAAACACTGATTTTTAAAACTTTAATTTTTAATAATTTCATTCGTCAATAAAAAATATTTTTACGAAACCGTTTTTTTAAATTAAAAACCATTTATATTTGTTACTGATTATCAAAGCTTATAACATTCACTTCAACAAATTTTTTAAGTTTTGATAAGCATTACGCTTATCGTATACAATAATTAAATTACGATAATGGAAAAGCGTAAATTAGGTTTCTGGGAAATCTGGAACATGAGTTTCGGGTACCTGGGAATACAAATGGGCTTTGCACTGCAAAATGCCAATGCAAGCCGCATCCTTCAGACTTTTGGTGCCGATGTACACACCCTTTCGTGGTTCTGGATTATTCCGCCGCTAATGGGGCTTATTGTACAGCCAATCATCGGGCATTACAGTGACCGTACCTGGACGCGTTTTGGCCGCAGGAAACCTTATTTTCTTGCAGGTTCTTTACTGGCAGCTCTTGGCCTGGTATTTATGCCTCAGGCAGGTGCCCTAACGGCATTAATGCCTGCCCTTTGGATAGGTGCCGGTTTCCTGATGATTATGGATGCGTCATTCAATATCGCTATGGAGCCATTCAGGGCTTTGGTGGCAGATATTCTGCCTTCAGACCAAAGGACACTGGGCTTTAGCATTCAAACCGTACTTATTGGTATTGGCGCCGTAATTGGCTCCTGGTTGCCTTATGCACTGGTTAACTGGTTTGGGGTGCCTTTTGAAGATGTACCCGGTCAAATTCCGTACCATGTTATACTTTCTTTTATAATAGGGGCTATTGCTATTGTTGTGGCTATACTTATTACGGTTACTACGACAAAAGAATATTCTCCGCAGGAGGTTGCGGCTTTTGAGGCAGCTACTGCCGAAGCCGGAGCTCCGGTACTTGAAGAGGAAAAACACAGCATACTGGATATTTTTAGTGATTTTGCCAAAATGCCAAAAACCATGCGGCAGCTTAGCTGGGTGCAGTTTTTTAGCTGGTTTGGCCTTTTTGGTATGTGGGTTTATGCCACCCCGGCTATTGCCCATCACTTATACGGCACACCCCTGAAGGAAGTTGCTGAATTTACCAAAGATGAAAACGCACTGTACCAAAAGGCAGGAGACTGGGTGGGTATCATTTTTGGGGTATACAACCTTGTATCGGCCATAGTTGCATTTTTTATACCTGCCATAGCAAAAGCTATCGGGCGTAAAAAAACGCATATCATTGCCCTTATTATTGGTGGTTTCGGGCTTATATCAGTATACTTTGTGCCTAACCCGCAGTGGCTCATACTTTCTATGGTTGGCGTTGGGGTAGCTTGGGCCAGCATTCTGGCTACACCCTATGCCATACTTACAGGAGCCATACCCCCACGCAAAATGGGAGTGTATATGGGTATTTTCAATTTCTTTATTGTTATTCCGCAAATTGTAAATGCATTAATTGGCGGACCTATGGTTAAGTACCTGTATCATGGCAATGCTGTTTATGCCATAGTGCTAAGCGGTATATCTTTTTTTATAGCTGCGTTATTTGTAACACGGGTTAAAGATATTGATGAAGAGGTAATTATATAACGCTTTTCCTGCAATAATAAACACTTTAAAATTAATGAAACAAAAGGCATTTATATTTGACCTTGATGGCGTAATTGTAGATACTGCCAAGTACCATTACCTGGCATGGCAGAAAATTGCAAACCGTTTAGGAATTTATTTTACCCACGAGCATAATGAGTTGCTAAAAGGCGTGAGCCGGGTACAATCGTTAGAAATTATATTGGGGCTTGGCAAGGTAGAGGCTTCGCAGGAAGATAAAGATACCTGGCTGGTGGAAAAAAATGAAGATTACCTAAACTACATTACTAACATGGAGGCCGATGAAATTCTTGACGGGGTACTGCCTGTGCTGGAATGGCTTAAAGAAAGCAACCAGCCCATAGCATTGGGTTCTGCCAGTAAAAATGCACGGCCTATACTTGAAAAGGTAGGTATCATGGACTATTTTGATGCCATTGTAGATGGTAATGATGTAACCAATGCTAAGCCCGACCCGGAAGTGTTTCTCATCGCGGCGCAAAAACTCGGCAAAACTGCACAAGACTCTATAGTGTTTGAAGATTCTGTTGCCGGCATACAGGCTGCAAACATAGCCGGTATGGTAAGTATAGGCATTGGTGATAAGTCAGTATTGAACGAAGCACAATTCAACTTCAAAAATTTTACAGAAATACACACACAATTTTTACAAACATTAGTCAATAAATAATAAAATGAACCAGGATTATATAGTACCCGATAACTGGAGTATAATAGAAGAAGGATTTGACGCCACAAGGGTAAAGTCGTCCGAGAGCCTGTTCAGTATCGGTAACGGAGCCATGGGCCAGCGTGCCAACTTTGAGGAGCACTACAGTGGGCCTACATTTCAGGGGAGTTATATAGGCGGTGTTTACTATCCGGATAAAACAAAAGTGGGATGGTGGAAAAACGGCTACCCTGAATATTTTGCCAAAGTACTTAATGCCCCTAATTGGATAGGCATAGATATAGAAATTAACGGCGAGGCATTAGACCTTGCACAATGCAGCGTAATAAATAACTTTCGCCGCGAACTGAATATGAAAGAAGGCTGGCTAAGCCGCTCTTTTGAAGCCGTACTGCAAAACGGTACAGAAGTAAAGGTAAATGTTTTACGTTTCCTTTCGCTTAATGAAGATGAACTTGGGGCCATTAAATATGAGGTTACACCGCTTAATCGGGCGGCAAACATCAGCATTAAGCCGTATGTAGATGCCGGGGTTAAAAATATGGATGCCAACTGGGAAGAAACCTTTTGGCAACCGCTGGATGTAAAGCATGGCGGTAACGAAGGTTTTGTAACCGCACGTACTTACAAAACACAGTTTGGCGTGGCTACCTATATGCACAACTGCATTATGCTGAACGGTGCCGACCTTGAAATTTTACCCATAAGCGCTGATACAACCGATAAAAAAGTACAGTTTACTTATACGGTAGAGGCAAACATGAACGATACAGCTGCCATAGTGAAATTTGGAGGCTATACCGCCACCATGAACCACGCAGAAGATAAGCTGATAACTGCCGCAAAAGCTAATATAGCTGCTGCAAAGGCAAAAGGTTTTGATATGCTGCTTGATGAGCAAAAGCAGGCCTGGGCAGCAATATGGGAAATGGCTGATATAACCATTGATGGCGATGTAAAAGCACAGCAGGGTATCCGCTTTAATATTTTCCAGCTTAACCAAACGTATTCCGGTAAAGACCCAAGGCTTAACATTGGCCCGAAAGGTTTTACAGGAGAGAAATATGGCGGCAGTACCTATTGGGATACTGAGGCCTACTGTATTCAGTTCTACATGGCTACCAAAGACCAGCAGGTGGCACGCAACCTGCTGACATACCGCCACAACCAGTTGGGCAAGGCAATTGAAAATGCCGAAAAACTGGGCTTTAAGAATGGGGCAGCATTATACCCTATGGTTACCATGAATGGCGAAGAATGCCATAACGAATGGGAAATTACCTTTGAGGAAATACACCGTAACGGCGCTATTGCCTTTGCCATATATAACTACGACCGTTTTACAGGAGATTACAGTTACATCCCCGAAAAAGGCCTTGAAGTACTTATAGGTATTGCACGTTTCTGGCACCAGAGAGCCACGTGGTCGGCACACAAAAATAAGTATATGATACTGGGTGTTACCGGCCCTAACGAGTATGAAAACAACGTGAACAATAATTTCTATACCAATTACATAGCTAAATGGTGTATAGATTATACGGTTGAGCAAATAGAAAAAGTGCGTGATGAGTATGCAGATGATTACAACCGCATAATGCCTTTGGTAAACCTTACCGATGAAGAAATACGCGACTGGAAGGTTGTTGCCGACGGTATGTATTTCCCCTACAGTGAAGAATTTGGTGTGTATTTACAACAGGACAGTTTTTTGGATAAAGAACTGATACCCGTAAGCCAGCTTGACCGCAGCCAGCGTCCAATAAACCAGAAATGGAGCTGGGACAGGATTTTGCGTTCGTGCTACATAAAACAGGCCGATGTGCTACAGGGCTTCTACTTTTTTGAAGACCATTTCAGCAAAAACCAGCTTGAAAAGCATTTCGACTTTTATGAGCCGCTTACGGTGCATGAGTCCAGCCTTTCGCCATGCGTACACAGCATACAGGCAGCCAGCCTTGACAGGATGGAGCAGGCGTATACTTTTTATCTGAGGACATCGCGCCTGGATCTTGACGATTATAACAAAGAGGTGAAGGAAGGCCTGCACATTACTAGTATGGCCGGAACCTGGATGAGTATTGTTGAAGGTTTTGGCGGTATGCGTGTTAAAAATAACATGCTCTACTTTGAGCCGAAGATACCGGCACAGTGGCAGGGATATTCGTTTAAAATAAACTTCCGTGGGCAGGTGCTTAAAGTTTCAGTACAATCAGGAGAAACCCATTTTTCTCTTGAGGGCAACAAAGAGCTTGATGTGGTGGTAAATGGGCTTAGTGTTACTGTAAAGCCTAATCAGTTACTGACGGTGTAAGTATAACAAAATTTATAATATACTCCGTTACCCTCTCCCAAACAAGAGGGGCAGGGGTGAAGAAAAACATGAAAAAATTACTTTACATTTTATTATTAGGTACTACGGCTGTTTTTGCCCAGTTACAAAAAGTAGAACCACCTTTTTGGTGGAGCGGTATGCACAACCCGGAACTACAGGTTATGTTTTACGGCAATAATATTGCGCAATACACACCGGAAGTTTCTAACGGGGTGGTTATTACCGGGGTTACAAAAACCGAAAACCCAAACTATATTTTTGTTACCATAGATACCAAAAACATTCCGGCAGGTGTGCTTACATTCTCGTTTAAAAACAGCAAAAGCAAAGTAGCCTTCACGCAGCAATACGAGTTGAAGCAACGCAGGGAGAATTCGGCCATACGAGAAAGCTATGATTCATCGGATATGATTTATCTGTTGATGCCCGACAGGTTTGCCAATGGTAACCCGGATAATGATTCAGCCACAGGCGTAACCGAAAAAGCCAACCGTGCCGATAGTAACGGTCGCCACGGGGGAGATATACAGGGTATTATAGACCATTTGGATTACCTTGAAGAACTCGGTGCCACCGCGGTGTGGAGTACTCCCCTTTGTGAGGATAACGATAAAGCGTACAGCTACCATGGCTATGCCCAAAGCGATGTATATAAAATAGACCCCCGCTATGGGTCTAATGAAAATTACAAACGCCTTTCGGCAGAAATGAAAAAGCGCGGTATGAAACTGGTTATGGATTATGTAACCAACCACTGGGGCGCTGAGCACTGGATGTATAAAGATTTACCAACGTATAACTGGATACACCAGTTTCCGGGATATTCGCAGAGCAATTACCGTATGGCAACACAGTTTGCGCCAAATGCCAGCCAGATAGATAAAAGGCAGTGCGTAGACGGCTGGTTTGTACGCACCATGCCCGATTTAAACCAGAGCAACCCGCTGGTACTGAAATATCTTACCCAAAATGCCATTTGGTGGATTGAATATGCAGACCTGGGCGGTTTCCGTGTAGATACGTATTCTTATAATGATAAAGAAGGTATTGCAAAATGGACTAAAGCCATTACCGATGAATACCCGTATTTTAATATTGCCGGGGAAGTCTGGATGAACGACCAGGCGCAGATTGCCTACTGGCAGAAAGACAGTAAGATAGGCGCTATACAAAGCTACAACTCGCACCTGCCCACGGTAATGGATTTTACCGGGATGGATGCTATTGCTGCTGCTTTTAATGAAAACGAAACAGGTTGGGCAAACGGCATGCAGCGTATGTATGATAATTTTGCCAACGATTTTTTATACCCCGACATTAACAACATACTGGTGTTTGCCGAGAACCACGATACCGGGCGTCTAAATGAAATATATAAAGGCGACTTCGATAAATACCGTATGGCAATGGCGCTTGTAGCTACCGTAAGGGGTATACCGCAACTGTATTATGGTAGTGAAATAGGCATGGCTGGGGATAAAGGCAAAGGCGATGGCGACATACGCCGTGATTTCCCCGGCGGGTGGAAGGGTGACAGTAATGATGCCTTTACTAAAAAGGGGCGCACGGATGAGCAGCAACAATTTTTTGACTATACATCAAAACTGTTTACATGGCGTAAAAATAAAGAGGTAATTCATACCGGTAAAACCACACAATACCTGCCGTATGATAATGTATATGTGTATTTCCGCTATAATGATACCGATACGGTAATGGTACTAATTAATGATGCTGCCGAAAGCCGTACGCTAAAAACCGACCGCTTTGCAGAAAATATAAAACAGCATACATCGGGTACTGATGTTATTACCGGTAAAAAAACAGACATCAGCAAAGAAATTACCTTAGAACCGAAGTCGGCACTGATATTAGAGTTAAACTAAAGCGATAACCAAACCTTAGTATGAAAAAAATAGCCATAACCATTTTAGCCCTTACCCTGCTCTGGAGCTGTAAGGATAACAAACAGGCAGACGAAAGCCTGAATATGGAAGCTACGGCAACAGACAGCCTGCCACCGGTAAGTGATGCCATGATGGAAAATGCCGTAATTTATGAGGCAAATATCCGCCAGTATTCTCCTGAGGGTACATTTAATGCTTTTACCAAAGACATTCCGCAATTAAAAAAACTGGGTGTAAAAGTGCTTTGGGTAATGCCCATTTACCCTATATCCATGAAACGCCGTAAGGCCACAGGCGATAAGTCTATCGAAGATATTACAGATCCTCAGGAAAAGAAAAAATACCTGGGCAGTTATTATGCTATTTCTGATTATACTGCGGTAAACCCGGACCTGGGTACCAAAGAAGATTTTGCAAAACTGGTAAAGACGGCACATGAAAATGGTATGTATGTAATACTGGACTGGGTAGCCAACCACACCGGCTGGGATCATAAATGGATAACCGAACACCCTGAATATTACCAGAAGAATGCGAAAGGCGAGGTTACTGACCCGCTGAACCCTGAAACAGGTGAGCCTTGGGGCTGGACAGATGTAGCGCACCTTGATTATGCAAACAAAAAGGTATATGAACCCATGAAGAACGAAATGTTGTACTGGGTTAAGGAGCAAAATGTTGATGGTTTCCGTTGTGATGTGGCCGATAATGTACCTACCGAATTCTGGGAGTGGGCCAGGCCGCAACTGGAAGAGGGAAAACCGCTGTTCATGTTGATGGAATCTAACAAAGAGTATCTTCTTAAAAAGGCCTTTGATATGGCCTACGGCTGGGATGCCCACCATTTGATGAATGAGATTGCACAGGGCAAAAAAAATGTAACCGCGTGGGATTCGCTAATGGTAAGCCAGGCTAATAAGTATGAACGGGATGATATTTTTATGAATTTTATTACCAATCACGATGAAAATGCCTGGAACGGCAGCGAGTACGAAAGGCTTGGGGCAGATGCCGTTAAAACCTTTGCCGCATTAACCTACACCATGCCGGGCATGCCGCTTATCTACACAGGTCAGGAATATGGCAATGAGCACCGCCTGAAATTTTTTGAAAAAGATGTCATTAAACATGACCATGATGATATGTTTGCCTTTTATGAAAAACTGGGTAAACTTAAAAACGATAATATCGCGCTTAACGGTGGTAAAAACCCCGCAGGCTATGACAGGATTGATGCCAGCGATATGAAAAATGTACTGGCCTTTACCCGTGAAAAAGACGGACAGAAAGTATATTATATTGCCAACCTCAGCAAAAATGATGTACGCTTTACATTGCCTTTAGAAGGGGAGTATACTGATTATATCAGTGGGGGAAAAGTGTCGTTTACGGCAGGGCAAAAATGGGAGGCTGCCCCATGGCAATATTGGATATTAACAAAATAAGTATGAGCATCAGGCAGCATAAGCGCCTGGTGCTTTTTTTTAATTGTTTTACTATAACGTTTTCTTTAATCTTAATTTAAAATTTTTTATGATGAAAAAATTACTTTTAATGGTTGCTGTGCTTCTTGTTGGGGCCGTAACGTATGCGCAATTTCCAAGCATTGGAATTATAGGCGATGCCACCCCTGGTGGTTGGGATACCGATGTGGATATGGCCACTACAGATGGCGTTACCTACACGTATGAGGGGCTTACACTTGTAGCAGGCTCTGTAAAATTCAGGCAGGATGATGGCTGGGCCAACAACTGGGGCGGTACCGGGTGGCCAAGCGGCACAGGTGTGTTTAACAGCGGTAATAACATACCTTCTCAGCCAGGTTTTTACAATGTAACATTTAACCGTACTACGCTTGAATATAATTTTGAAGATGCAGGTAATTTTGATGACATTAGTGCTAACTGGGGCGGTGGAACTGCTATTATGACTACGCTTGATGGCATAAGCTACTATGCGAACAATGTTGTTTTTGAAGAAGAAACAACGGTTACTTTTTCTGTAAACGGAACTGAGGTGTGGGGCGGTAGCGGCTTTCCTGAAGGTACAGCTACAAACGGGGGTGCAGCTATAACTGTACCTGCCAACAGCTATAACATACACTATAATTTAGAAACGAATGCATACAGCTTTGATTTTGTAATTATCAGCATTACCGGCGGTGGTGTAGGCGGCTGGGGTGTTGATACCGATATGGCTACTGAAGACGGTGTAAACTATACTGTAAACAGTGTAACCTTTGCCCTTGACGGAGACGGTAACTCTGAAATGAAATTCCGACTTAACCACGAGTGGGCTGTAACCTGGGGTGGGGGTACCTTCCCTTCAGGTACAATGGATATGGGCGGTGGAAATGTGGTAGTACCTGTAGGCACCTATAGTGTTAACTTTAACAGGATGACGGGCGATTTTGAATTTAACGCACCTACTTCTGCCACTGCAGATTTTTCAAAAAATAATATAAGGGTATATCCTAACCCGGCACAAACCGCATGGACATTTAATGCAACTTCTAACATTACCAACCTTCAGGTTATAGATATTACGGGCAAAACGGTGATAAACCAGGCAGGCAATGCCCAACAGCTTACTATAGATGCTACACAGGTAGCTTCAGGTATTTATCTTGCTAAGATTACATCAGATAGCGGCACTGCTACCGTTCGTGTTGTGAAAAATTAAGTTTATAGCATTTTTTTATTTAAAACCCGTGCATTTTTTGTGTACGGGTTTTCTTTTTACTTTATTCCCTAAAAAAGTACCTTTACAAAAAAATAGTGCTGATGCCCTTACTTACTATCGGCCACCGCGGTGCCAAAGGCCACCTTGCCGAAAATACCCTGCCTTCTTTTAAAAAAGCTGTTGAGCTTGGTGCTCAGGCAGTAGAGCTTGATGTGCATGTTTGTGCCACAGGCGAACTGGTGGTACTGCATGATTTTACGGTAGACCGTACCACTAACGGCAGTGGCGAGGTGCATAAACTCACCTTGGCATCACTCAAAGCGCTGCAAGTAGAGGGAAAGTATACCCTACCTACACTGGATGAGGTTTTTGAAGTTTTGGGCAAAGGTGTTTTTGTGAACATTGAAATGAAAGGGCGGCATACTGCAAAGCCAGTGGCAGATTTCATTCAGCGCTATATTACTGAAAAAGGTTATACCTATTCTGATTTCATTGTGTCGAGTTTCCAGCGTGAGGAGCTGGAGGCACTGCACAATATAAGCCCCGACACTCCTATTGGGGTGCTAACACAGGCCAGTGTGGCGCAGGCAATGGAATGGGCGGCTGAGTTTAAAGCGGTAGCCATACACCCACACTTTTCGTTATTAACGGAAAGCAATATTAAAAAAGCAAAACAGGCCGGTTATGAAATTTATACCTGGACAGTGAATGAACCTGAAGATATTGCACGTGTCAAAACTTTGGGTGTTGATGGCATTATAACAGATTACCCCGACCGATTATGAGCCAAAGTTATGATGTAATAGTAGCCGGGGGTGGCGCAGCAGGTTTTTTTACGGCAATAAATATTGCGGAGCAAAACGCCTCGCTTAAAATAGCTATTTTAGAACGCGGGAAAGAAGTATTGAGTAAAGTACGCGTTTCGGGTGGGGGCAGGTGCAATGTTACCCATGCGTGTTTTGTGCCCGATGATTTAGTGAAATTCTATCCAAGAGGGGAGAAGGAATTGCGAGGCCCATTTAACCGCTTTTGCAGTGGCGATACCATTGAGTGGTTTGAGCGTCATGGCGTGGAATTGAAAACAGAAGAAGACGGGCGGATGTTCCCGGTAACGGATAGCTCGCAAACTATTATAGACTGCTTTTTGGAAGCAGCCCATAAACTAAAAATAGATATACTCACCGGGCAAAGCATACAGTCGCTTTATGATGCCGAAACCCATTGGAAGATTGAAACCACAAAGGAAACTTTTTTAACCGGCAGCCTTGTTATGGCTACGGGCAGTAACCCCAAAATGTGGGATGTATTGCAGGCTCTTGGGCACAGCATAGTGCCCCCGGTACCCTCGTTGTTCACTTTTAATATAAAAGACCAACGCATAAAAAAACTTATGGGGCTAAGCGCGCAGGCAGGGGTAAAGGTTAAAGGTAGTAAACTGGAAGCTTCCGGGCCGTTGCTCATTACCCATTGGGGTATGAGCGGACCAGGTATATTGCGGCTTTCGGCATGGGGTGCAAGGGAACTGGCCGATAAAAATTACCGGTTTACGTTGATTGTTAACTGGCTTAATGATATGGATTTTGAAGATTGCGAGGCTATCCTGCGGGAATTAAAACAGGAACATGCTAAAAAAACAGTGAGTAAAAAATCGCCCTTTGATTTTCCTAACCGTTTATGGGAAAGCCTTGTTTTGGCTTCCGGAATTGATACCGAAACCCGTTGGGCTGACCTCACCAAACAACAGCTTCAGGCCCTTGCTGTTCAATTGGTGCAGGGGGAATATCAGGTAAATGGTAAGAGTACCTTTAAAGAAGAATTTGTAACGGCCGGGGGTATAGATTTAAAGGAAGTAAACTTTAAAACTATGCAGAGTAAATTATGTCCTAATCTTTATTTTGCCGGAGAAGTTTTAAATATTGATGCCATTACCGGAGGCTTTAATTTTCAAAATGCCTGGACAGGCGGGGTTATAGCCGCAAGTGCAATAGCCGCAAAATAAAAAATCAGGCTGCTTTGCAGGCAGCCTGATTTTAAACAAACCAAAATCACATAATTATAGCTTATAAATTGCGCAGTTTATCAGTGCTGAATGTATCATTACTATTGGCCGGTGGGGTAACAAACCCCTTAGTATAAATAGTATAATTGCGGCCTTCTAAAATTTCAACAGCACTTTCAGTATAAATTTCTTCATCGGTAGTACTATCGCTAAACGTTACAGTATACGTTCCGGCCATAACAGGCATAAAGCTGGTAGCTGCTTTAAACGTTAATCCGGTGGCAAAATTTACAGTATTATCCTGTGTAGCAATGTTTAAGGCAGGGGCGTCGGGAGATAGGTTTATAAAACGCACCATTGCCTTCCCGTTTGCAGGATATTGTAAAGAATCACGGTAGGTAACCAGCTCAATATTATCAAAAGTATTCACGGCAAAAGCGCTGAAATAATCACCCGCCTCAAGTGTAATATCATTAGTAGCCAGTGTGTCGCCCACTGCATTTATAATAGAAAGGTTGCGGTCTCCGGTAAAAAAGTTATAATAGCCTGCGCTTTGCCCGTAACGTAAAGCACCGTTATAAACCTGGTTTTCATCCGCAAAAAAGAAAATATCGCCACTGCTCGGGCTTGCATTAACAATGGCGCCAAAAGCTACATTTTCATACGGATCGGGTCCTGTATAATCCAGGTCATCATCAGTAATACAAGAGGTAGCCGTAAAAAGTACAGTAAGGCCAAGTGCCAAACGCGTTAAAAATCTAAGTGTCATAACAATAATAATTTTATTTTATTATTAGATACACGGCTGCTACATGGGTTGCGTAGTAAAATTGTTAATTAACTTTTGTAAGTTTTTTAATTACATTACGCAACTAATTAACAAAACAGGCATCTTAATAAAAAACCAATATGTTATGAATAAGATACTTACCCTTTTTTTGATGGGCCTTTTGGCCGTTTCCTGTAATGACGATGAGCCCGGAATTTCTGATCCCAACCCGGTAACGGGTAATAAAGTGCTGATGCTTAAGGTAGATTACCAGACCTATGCCTTTGAAGAAGGTACTCAGCTTGAATTTGAAGAGGCTACAAATTTTACGGTAGGAGTAGACTACCACCCGCCGGGAGATTTTGGCAGCGTTGCCCTGTATTATTCTGAAACTGGCCAAAAACTTTTTGAAGGAGGCATAGTATGGATGGGGCTCGGTGATATGACGTATCCGCAGGAATTAAATGATGCTTCGGCCTTTGTAACAATGAATGGCGAAGTGTCTGAGCCTGAATTTGAGCCGGTAAATTATAATGAAGAGGAAGCCGCACCAATGACCGAAGATGCAGATTTTACTGCTATATGGAATGCCGTAAATAACCTGCAATTGGTAAATGACTACCGCGCAGCCAACCCCAATGCAACCGTAAAAGTATTTTTATATACGCCAAGTGTGGGCGTAGGCAACCCTGCTGACTGGGATTATTTTGTGTTTATTAAAAACTAACGGTTAAGGTACCAAATAGCGGCATTAAGCGCTGCGGCATACGTAACCCAAAGCAGGTAAGGTACCAGCAGCCATGCCGCTATTTTGCTTATTTTGCGGAATATATACCAGGTTTCGTAAATCATCAGCCAGAGCAATACAATTTCTATAAGTGCCAGGAGCGGGTTTTTAAGCCCGAAAAATAAATAGCTCCATAACACATTCAGTATAAACTGAATGCCGAAAAACTGCAGCCCTTTTTTAACTTCAGTTTCCTGAAAATCAATGCGGTTCCATACCAGTCCTGCCGAAATGCCCATTAAAAAGTATAAAATACCCCACGCTATAGGGAATACGGCATTGGGCGGCGTAAATGATGGTTTTACTAGTGTTGGGTACCAGGTGTTTACACTGGTTTGTGTTATGAGGCCAGAAAGGTAACCCAGTGCTACTGTAGTGGCAACCATTACCGCTATTCGGGTGATACGGTTCATATTGATTTTTTATCAAAGATAATTTTTTTATGAGTTCCGGAGAAATTGCTTTATCACTTTCCGGCTTCTTTCTTATGGCTAATAAAACTTATCTTTGCTACCAAATTAAAAAATATGCTTACCGAAACGGATTTTATACCAAAATCGTTCACAAAAGTGGCAAAAAATGGCACTGTGGTGTGGAGTGCCCCCAGTAATATAGCACTGGTAAAATACTGGGGCAAAAAACCCGGGCAAATACCCGCCAACCCCAGCATTAGCTTTACATTGAGCGAATGCAAAACCATTACAAAACTGTCTTTTGAGAAAAAAGAAGACGATGGGTCTTTCACATTCGACTTTTTATTTGAGGGGCAGCCTAAACAAAGTTTTCGCCCCAAAATTTCAACTTTTTTTGAAAGGGTTAAAAAATATGTGCCGTTCATTACCCAATATCATTTTACTATAGATACCCAAAATACATTTCCGCATAGTAGCGGCATAGCTTCGTCGGCTTCGGGTATGGCAGCGCTGGCTGTAAACCTTATGAGCCTGGAGCGCCTGCTGAATCCGGATATGACCAACGAGTACTTTTACCAAAAAGCCTCATTTTTAGCGCGTTTGGGCAGCGGCAGCGCCTGCCGCAGCATTAAGGGCAGTGTGGTGATATGGGGGCAGCACGAGGATACCCCCGGCAGCTCCGATTTATTTGGGGTGCATTATACAGATGTAAATGAGGTTTTTAAAACGTATAACGATACCATACTATTGGTAGATAAAGGCGAAAAACAGGTAAGCAGTACCCTTGGTCACGGCCTAATGGAAGGACATCCCTATGCCGAAAGCCGCTTTGCCCAGGCACATGAAAACCTTGCCGCCATAAAACAGGCATTAAGTACAGGCGATGTAGACACTTTTATTAAAATTACAGAAAGCGAAGCGCTTACCCTGCATGCCATGATGATGGCAAGCCAACCCTATTTTATTTTGATGAAACCCAATACGCTTGCTATTATAAATGCCATATGGCAGTACCGCGCAAAAACCGGTGTGCCTGTGTGTTTTACGTTAGATGCCGGGGCAAATGTGCATGTGCTCTATCCTGAAAACGTTAGCGTAAAAGTTTTGCAATTTATTAAGGATGAATTAATTTGCTATTGTCAAAACAACCAGTACATTTGTGATAAAATTGGTACGGGTGCCAACCAGCTTATCTAAATATTTGTTAAGGCAAACTGAAAAGGCTTTTTTTACGTACCTTTATATAAAAATAACTACGGGAGGTTAAGCAATGAAAGGACCTTTATTTTATTCTAAAATACTACTTTTTGGAGAACACGGCATTAACAAAGGCTCCAAAGGGTTGTCTATACCCTATAATTTTTACAACGGCTGCCTTAAAATGAGCGACACCGATACCGATGTGGCAAAAAAAAGCAATGCCAGCCTTAGGGGGTTTGTAGATTATCTTGAAACATTGCAGGCTAATGAGCCACAACTGGTTAGTTTTGATACCGATGCATTGCGTAAAAACGTAGAAGCCGGTATGTATTTTGACAGCAGCATACCACAGGGCTACGGTATTGGCAGCAGCGGCGCACTTGTAGCAGCTATTTATGACCAGTATGCCAACGATAAAATAACCGTGCTTGAAAACCTTACCCAGGAAAAATTACTGAAGCTTAAAAAGATATTCAGTAAGATGGAGAGCTACTTTCATGGTACAAGCTCCGGGCTAGACCCGCTTAACAGCTACCTGAGCATCCCTATACTTATCAATTCAAACGAGAGCATAGAGGCCACAGGCATCCCTATGCAAAACCTTGAAGGCAAAGGGGCAATTTTTCTGTTAGATTCAGGTATTGTTAAAGAAACCGCACCTATGGTGCAGATTTTTATGGAAAGCCTTAAAGATAAAGGTTTCCGTTCTATGATTAAAAACCAATTCCTTAAATATACCGATGCCTGTATTGCCGATTTTCTTAAAGGCGATGCAAAGGGTTTATTTGATAACACCAAACAACTATCTAAAGTGGTCTACAAAAACTTTAAGGCCATGATACCGGAACAGTTTCATGAGCTTTGGCAAAAAGGTATAGAAAGCAATGAGTATTACCTTAAACTTTGTGGCTCTGGCGGTGGCGGCTATATACTTGGTTTTGCCCCTGATATTGATAGAGCTAAAGAAGCCCTTAAAGGCCATAAAGTTGAAGTAGTGTACCAGTTTTAATCATGGATGTTAGCATTCTTACCTTACTAAAAACAATTTTACAATCATTATTTGCAGGTTTCGGCATAATAATTCCCATTATATCGCTTATTAAAACCAGTAAGCTTAATGCCATCCGTGCAAAAGAGCTTTTTATATTGCAGGCAGTGCATGCCGTACGCATTGGTGGTATTATTTATATACTGCTGTGCCTGCCCGACTTGTACAGTACGTATATGAGTACAGGCGCCAATGTAGATTTAGGATCCGGTACCGGTGCATCAGTGGGCGTTTCTTACCCGGAACACTATTTGTTGCTGTTATATTACCCACCCATTATGTGTCTGCTGCTTACACAGCTGTTCTGGATTAAAAAGCTGTACATAAAAAAGTTCAGCCTTATAGTGCTTTCTCTTTTCCTGCTAATATTGCCTTCGCCACAGTTTATCATGTGGGTTATCATGATTCCCCAAAAATTTATCCCTTCGCAATGGCAGCAACAGCCCGGCAACACCTTGTTACGCCTGTGGCTGGATATGGTAGTCTTTTTCTTTTTTATCATCATACTTATGGTAATTAGCGGTAAGTTTAAAAATCTTCGCGAAAATTGATTACCCTGTAGTTTTGTTTTGAAAAATTTAGGGTTTTTACTGCTATCTTTACAAATACCAATACTAAAAAAGCCTGTTAGGCAGTTTTATAACCACAAAAACCATGTATGGCATCTAGAAAAACAAAACTGGTACTGATGAAGATTTTCAGCCTGTTTTCGGTAGTGCGTGGCTATAACATACCGGTTATAGCACTTGCACAATACCTTTCGGCCATATTTATACTTGATAAAGAGCGCCGTGCGCTCGATGTGCTGCTGGATGGCAATTTGTTTCTTATCGTGCTGGCTTCATCTCTCACTATAGCTTCGGGCTACATTATCAATAACTTTTATGATGCCCGTAAAGATCTTATAAACCGTCCAAAAAAAAGCATGTTAGACAGGTTGGTAAGTCCTGCCACAAAACTACGGGTATACTTTACGCTTAACTTTGTTGTAGTGCTTTTAGCCTGGCTGGTATCCTGGCGGGCTGCCGTGTTTTTTTCGGTATATGTTTTCCTTATCTGGTTTTACAGCCATAAGCTTAAAAAATATCCCATTATAGGCAACCTTACTGCCGCGCTGCTGGCTGTGCTGCCCTTTTTTGGTATTTTAATGTATTTTAAAAACTTTTATGGAGTAATATATGTGCACGCAGCATTTTTGTACCTGCTTATACTGGTGCGTGAAATTATAAAAGACCTGGAAAACCTACAGGGCGATCTGGTAGCCGATTACCGTACCATACCCGTTATATTTGGCGAAAAGACCGCTAAAAGAATTATTGCGGCCCTCACTTTTTTAACGGTTATACCCGTATATCTTTTGGTAGAAGTGTATAATGTAGGGTATATGGATGTGTACTTTTATGCAGGCATGGTAGTTATCATATACTTTTTGTTCCGTTTATGGGCTGCCACAGTAAAAGATGATTATCTTTTGCTGCACAACCTGCTAAAAGGCCTTATTGTGGCGGGTGTTTTTAGTATTGTGCTTATAGATCCTGCTGTTTTAGTGCATGGCAGGCAGCTGCTCTCTGTAATTTAATATATCTTTGCAAAAAATAAATGTAATGGAAAACAACAGGCGTGGCGGAACTCCGGGCAGGGGTAAAAATGATAACAGGAAAAGTACAGGCAAAGCTCCGGGCTATCCTGCTAAAAAAAGCAGTGCACCTGCACGTAATGAGGCAAAACCTTTTAAACCCAAGGCTGCCCCACAAAAGCCTGCTGTAGAAAAAGACGAAATACGCCTTAATAAATATATAGCCAACTCAGGCATGTGTAGCCGCCGCGATGCCGATATATATATACAAAGCGGCAACGTAAAGGTAAACGGCAAGGTAGTAACCGAAATGGGCTACAAGGTAAAACTTACCGATGAGGTAGATTTTGACGGCAGCCGTATTACTCCCGAAAAGAAAGAATATGTATTACTGAATAAGCCTAAAAACTTTACCACCTCTGTAGAAAGTGCCGCAGGGGCACAGCGCAGCGTTTTTGAGTTGGTAAGGGGCGCTACAAAGGCCAGCATACAGCCCATTGGGCGTATGGATTTAAATACTACAGGCCTGCTTATTTTTACTAACGACCTGGATTTGATCAGGAAGTTTAACCAGCCGAACCAAAAGTCGTTTAAAATATATCAGGTATCGCTGGAGCGTAACCTGAAGTTTGAAGACCTTGAAAAAATAAGCGGAGGCGTTATACTTGACGGGTACCGCCTTAGTATTGAAGAAATAAGCTATATTGAAACCCAGCCAAAAACCGAAATTGGTATAAAACTGCGTACGGCTAATGTAAAAGTAGTACGCACCATTTTTGAGAGTTTTGGGTATACGGTATTAAAGGTAGACCGCGTATCGTTTGCAGGACTTACCAAAAAAAACCTGCCCCGGGGCAATTACCGCTTTTTAACCGAACAGGAAATTATAAACCTGAAAAATTCATAGCCTATAATATTCTGTAACAAGTTTTCCATTTTGACTGGAGCGTAGCGTAATGGAGAAATCTCAAGCTATTCCTTACTCAATACTATACTTCTATAAAATACACACAGTGATACTACTCCACACTTTCGGTATCAGCATTTATTTCTGCCGGTTCGGCAGTCTCGGGCAGCAAGCCTTTTTTCTTTAACAGGGCGGTAATATTTGGGTCGGCATGCCTAAAGCTGCGGTATAACATGGCAGGGTCTGCCGTACCGCCTTTTTCCAGTATCTGTGTACGGAAAGCTTTAGCCGTTATAGAATCAAATAAAGAACGCTCTTTAAAAGCCTCAAAAGCATCGCTGTCTAACACACCAGACCATATGTAGCTATAATACCCCGCTGAATACCCCAGGCTGAAAATATGGTTATAATATGTACTACGGTATCGCGGTATGATAGATGGTATAAGCCCAATTTTTTCCATAGCCTCATTTTCAAAAGGTACTACATTTTTGGTGAGTGGTTTTGTGCGGTTATGGTAATCCATATCCAGGTAAGCCGCTGCAAGGTACTCTACCGTGGCAAAGCCCTGGTCAAACGTGGCGGCCTCCTGCAGTTTGGCAATAATATCATCCGGTATTGCCTCGCCGGTTTTATAGTGGTGGGCATACATTTTTAGCACTTCAGGCTCAGCCGCCCAGTTTTCCATAAGCTGGCTGGGCAGTTCCACAAAATCGGTAGGCACGCTGGTGCCGCTAAGGCTCTCGTATGTAACATTGCTCAGCAGCCCGTGCAGGGCATGCCCAAACTCATGAAAAAACGTAAGTGTTTCATCAAACGTAAGTAGCGATGGCACATCGCCTACAGGTTTGGTAAAGTTGCACACAATAGAAATTATAGGGGCTATGCGTTTGCCATCGTCTATTCTTTCTTTTTTGTATGATGTCATCCAGGCACCGCCTTTTTTACCTGCCCTCGGGAAAAAGTCCATATAAAGCAGCCCAAGGTATTTACCATCTTTTTCGGTTACTTCCCATGCGGTAACATCTTTATGGTATATCGGGGCATTATCAGTCTTTTTAAATTGCAGTCCGTACAGGCTGTCGGCTACCATAAATATTCCTTTCCGCACGCTGTCCAGGCAAAAGTAGGGCTTTAAGGCCTGCTCATCAAGGCTATATTTATGCGCCCTTATTTTTTCGGTGTAGTAGCGCCAGTCATACGGCTGCACATCATCTGTAAGGCCGTCTTTTTGCATCAAAGCTTTAATGTCGGCTTCTTCAGCTTTAGCCTTATTAAGGGCGGGAGTCCACAGGCGGTCCATCAGTTCAAACACTTTTTCAGGTGTTTTTGCCATACGTTCTTCCAGTATATATTCGGCATACGTTTGGTAACCCAGCAGCTGTGCCTTTTCCGTACGCAGGTTTACCATCTGTATAATAGTAATGCGATTATCGTTAGCATCACCGTTGTTGCCGCGGTTTTGGTAAGCAGTCCATATTTTTTTGCGCAGTCCGCGGTTTGAGGCATATTGTAAAAAAGGCATTACGCTGGCATTGTGCAAAGTAAATATCCATTTCCCATCTTTACCTTTTTCTGTTGCCTCCCCGGCAGCGGCAGTAATTATAGTTTCGGGTAACCCTTCCAGGTCCTCTTTATTATCAATAACCAACTCAAAATTATTGGTGTCGGCAAGCACATTAGCGCCAAAAGCAATGCTAAGTACAGCCAGCTCTTCGTTTATTTTCCTGAGGCGTTGTTGCTGGCCGGCCGATAATGCCGCACCGCTGCGTATAAACGCCTTATATTTTTTTTCAAGTAGTTTAGCCTGCTCTATGGTAAGCTTTTCTTTTATCTGGTTATCCCACACTTTTTTTACCCGTGAAAAAAGCCTGGCATCAAGGTAAATATCATCATAATGACTGCTTAGTTCGGGCGCAATCTCCTTAGCGGCATTTTGCAGTTCCTCATTGGTTTCAGCACTGTTAAGGTTGCTAAGAACTACCTGTATGCGGTTAAGTAGTTTCCCCGAATATTCAAGTGCCTCTATGGTGTTGGCAAAAGTGGGTGGGGCAGGGTTATGGGCAATGGCATTAATTTCTTCTTTATGCACAGTCATGGCCTCGCGCAGTGCCGGTATAAAATGCTGTGTTTTTATTTCTTCAAAAGGCGGGGCGCCATATGGTGTATCCCAAACCGCCAGTAATGGGTTTTCCTCGCCTATGGTTTCAGCTTTGTTTTCTCTGTTGCACGACATGCATATACCAGTTAAGATTAGTACTATTACAGTTTTGATTTTCATCTTTTTTTCCCGGGGAAATTACTATCCAAAAGTAAAGGTATATGTTATTAATATAAGTGTCAAAATTATTTAACCCTATTTAAAGGTATTGTTGTTCAATTTTATTACGATACTCTTTTTCCTTTTTCAAATGAATGTTAAAGGAAAGCCCTAAATACTGCCCCGAAAGTGAATAGTCGCCCCGGGTTGGCGCACTTTGTAACAGGTTGCCAAACTGGTATTCTCCTTTAAAAAATGGCACAAGGGGTTTTTGGTAAATAATGCTTCCCTGAATAAGCATGCCATAACAGGCAACATAAAACCCCGGAGAAATTATAGCATTTGGGTATACACAGGCAGGGTTATTAGTGTTGGCATATAGGGCAAAAACTTCACGGCTTTCGTTCCCGTCCGGGCTCGTAAAAATATAGTTTACATCATATCCGCCTTCCTGCATTATCATTATATGAAATCCTGTATCAAGGCTAAAATATACATTATAAGCCATTTGTTTTTTTATTTGTATAAGCGCAGGTATGGTAAAATTCAGTTTGTACTTACTGGTTATATTATCGGTATAAGGGCCTTCTGTCCACAGGTCGCCATCTTTAATAGTCATGTTAATATTATACATAGGCACCATATCAAGGTGCAGTCCTGTTTTAAAAGCCAATTTCCGCTCAGGATGTATTAAATAATCAAATCCGAAATTAAAATTAAATGTAGCATGGTTATCAAGTGAGTAATCGCCATGATCACGTGTGGTTTTGGCGGCAGTATACAGCACAGGGCTTATACATAGGCCTACTTTGGAATAGTCTTTAAAATCGGGATATATTTCTGTGTGCTGGGCAACTGCAAAGTTTAGGCAAAGCATTGACAGAAGCAGGGAGGTTGATAAGGTTCTCATTGTTTTTTCTGTATAACGCAGGTGTGCGGGCTTTTAGTTTATACAGAAATAAAAAACTCCTGCTACGGCAGGAGTTTTAAAATGTAGTATTATGCGTTGATGGCTTCCACTTTAATTTCGTGGTCATTAAGCATGTCTTTCAGCATATTTTCAATACCGCTTTTCAGGGTAAAGGTACTACTTGGGCAGCCACTGCATGCGCCCTGTAAAATAACCTTAACCCGTTTATCGGCTTCGTCATAACTTTCAAAGGCAATGTTTCCCCCATCGCCCTGAACAGCAGGCTTTACATACTCTTCCAGTATATTAATAATGCGTTGTGAGGTAACATCAAGGGTATCAAAATAGGTTTCTTCCTGCTTTTCGGCCTGGGGGGTCTGTTTAATTAAAGATTCTTCAATCACTGTGTTGCCGTCTTCAATATACTGGCGTATAAATGCGCGGGTATCAGCCACAACTTCTCCCCATTCCGTAACGGCATATTTGGTTATAGAAATATAATTTTCATCCATAAACACCTCTTTTACAAAAGGAAATTTAAACAATTCCTTTGCCAGGGGCGATGCTGCCGTTTCGTCAATATTTTTAAATTCAGCCATGGTTTTGGTAAGTAGCTTATTACTCACAAACTTCATCACAGCAGGGTTAGGGGTAGACTCGGCATATACGGTAACCGGCACCTTTTTTTTATCCGATGGCTCTTCGGTAATTATAACACCTCCTGAGGTTACAAAATTTTCTATTTGTTCGGCTATTTCTTCCTGTACATCAGCCCATTCTACTATGCTGTATTTTTCAATTGCAATAAAATTGCCCGAAATGTAAACCGTTTTTACAAAAGGCAGGTAAAACAATTGTTTTGCCAGGGGTGATTTGGCTGTTTCGTCAATGTTTTTAAATTCATAATTGCTGTTATGGGTAATAAAATCATTAAGCTCAAATTTTATAATCGAAGGGTTTTGCGTCTCCCTGATTTTTATGTTTTTCATGGGTAAAAAATTTTAAAACAAAATTAAGATAAATAAATTTAAAAGTATCTGGTAGGGAATTTAGTTTTATAATTGTTTAATTATGAATATTATTCAATTGCGCGTTAATTATAATGCAAACTCTCATAAAATTTGTGATTTTTATAAATTTAACAACCAAAATATAATTGAATTTTTATATTTACAAGTTGATACTTATAACATTATTTTTAGATAATATTAAAATTGCTTTAACATAGACCAATAGAAATAAATTTGCTGTATGAAAAAAATATTACTTCTAATCTTCCTTTTTTTCGGGCTGCTTGGGTTAAAGGCACAGTCTGGCATTGTTGTAGTCAGTACAAATCCTGATAATACTTATCAGGAGGGAGAAACGCTGACGTGGTCAATAATGGTAACCAATACAGGTACTACACCTGTTACAAATGTAAATGTGTTTTATGCCCTGCCGGCTGATATATATATACCGCCAAACCCCACACCTACAGGTGTTATAAAGTTTTGGTGGGAAAACACGCTTGATGTTTCCGGAGTAAATACTAACCTTAATGATACACTGCCTACATTAAACCCGGGGCAAACGGTTGTTTATACACTGCACCTAAAAATTCCTGATGATTATACAACACCTATACAGGATGTTGCGGTAACCTGGGATGATATGGCAGATATTGTGATAGTAAATACCGATAACCACAATTTTTATCTTCCCGGTACCACATCTCAGTATACGGTCACCGTTACCAATAATGGCCCCGATACGGCTACAAACATAAATATTAGTGAGCCCGTACCTGCGGGCATTACAAATTTCTCATGGTCAGGCAATGGCGCATCCGGTTCCGGTGCGCTTTCTAATGTTATAGCATCACTGCCTGCCGGAGAAAGCGTTACTTATACCGTTACGCTTGATGTGCCTGCTACTTACACAGGCAATCTTACTACTACGGTATCATATTCATCAACTGCTTTTACAGATTACAACCCGGGTTGTACCGCCTGTACCGATACCAATACAGCAGCGCCAACTGCAGATATTGTACTTGTAAACACCAATAACCAAACATCTTATGTGCCCGGGCAACAGGCTGTATACACTGTTACGGTAACCAACAATGGACCGGCAACAGTGTATGATATAGATGTTTTTAATGCCATACCTGCTGGTGTTACCCAGTTTTCATGGACGGGTAATGGCGGTTCGGGCACTAACGTTCCGCTGGAAGATACAATTGTTACCCTTGCCAACGGCCAATCGGTAACATATACTATAACACTTACAGTACCTGAAGATGCTACGGGTGATTTTATAAGCACCGCCAGTTTTTCAGCAGCATTTTTAAATGATACAGATCCTTCATGCGCGGGTTGTACCGATACCGATACTCCGCCCAATGAGGCCGATATAGTAGTGGTAAATACCAATAACCAATACAATTATATTGTGGGGCAGCCGTCGGTTTATACCGTAACTGTAACCAATAATGGCCCGGCAGATGCAACCAATGTGGTAGTATCTAACCCTATACCTGCAGGTATAACGGGTTTTTCGTGGGTAGGAGATAATGGTTCATCCGGCACTAACACAGCTATTAATGATGCTGTTGGTACACTTGCCGCAGGCCAGACAATAACCTATACGGTTACATTAAATGTACCTGCCGCTTATAATAACCCTACGCTTGAAAGTACGGTTACTGTAACCAGCGATACGCCGGATCCTAATCCGGCCTGCGATGCCTGTACGGATATTGATGTGGATACACCCCTGGCAGATATTGTAGTGGTAAACACAGATGACACCCTGATTTTTACCCCGGGCACTACTGCTGTTTATACTGTAACTGTTACCAACAACGGCCCTTCTGTGGCACAAAACGTCAATGTTTCTAATGCCATACCTGCGGGGATTACCCAATTTTCGTGGACGGGAGATAATGGTTCTTCCGGTACCAATATGGCTCTTAATGATGCCATACCTGTACTGGGTATAGATGAAACAGTAACCTATACCATAACTATAGACATACCTGCCGGTTATGCCGGGCAATACCTTACCAGTGAAACGGTGGTTACGTCTGATACGTCTGACCCGGAGGTGGATTGTGAGTTTTGTACCGATACGGATATTCTTTCAACTATAGTTTCTGATATTGTTGTAGTAAATACAGATAATACCAATTACTATACGCCGGGCAGTACGTTGGTTTATACCGTAACGGTTACAAACAACGGCCCCGCTGCAGCTACAGCTGTAGAGGTATCCGGAGTTATACCTGCGGGCATTACCTCATACTCATGGTCAGGTGATAATGGATCTTCCGGAACGGATACAGACCTGGCAGATACTATTGCAACCCTTGCTAACGGCCAAACCGTAACCTATACCATAACACTTGATGTGCCTGCCGGTTACACAGGCAGCCTTACTAATACGGTAACTGCAACAACCTCAACAGACCCATATACAGATTGCGGGCAATGTACCGATGTAGATTATGATAATGCAAATGAGGCCGATATTGTAGTAGTAAATACCAATAACCAGGATATTTATAATCCCGACACAACCACCACTTATACTATAACCGTTACTAACAATGGCCCCGATGACGCCATAGATGTAACCGTTACTAATACTGTACCTGCAGGCCTTACCAATGTTACCTGGCAGGGTAACGGTACATCGGGCACGGGAGATTTAAATGATAACATTCCGGTATTGGCTGTTGGCCAAACCGTAACGTATACTTTAACAGGTGATATACCGGCAGGTTCAACCGCTGATATTGTAAGTGAAACCGTGGTGGCAAGTGTAACTACCGACCCCGATACCACCTGCCCGGATTGTATTGATACAGATACGGCATATGTGCCTTATGCCGATATTGTTACCACAAAAACACTGGCTTCGGGCACAACATATACCGCAGGCCTTAACGCAGTATATACCATAACAGTTACCAACCAGGGGCCGGAAGAGGCACAGAATGTTGTGGTAAATGATAATGTACCTGCCGGGTTAACGCCGGCAACTGCTTCCTGGAGCGGTAACGGAACATCGGGCACAGGAAACCTTACTAATACCATTGGTTCTATGGCGGTTGGGCAAACCGTAACCTATCAGGTTACCATACCAATACCAAGCGATTTTGACCAGGATACCAATATTGTAAACCAGGTAGTAGTAACCAGCAGTACGGCAGACCCTAACCCTGATTGCCCCGGCTGTACTCATACAGCAACGCCTAACCCACAGGCAGACCTTTTGGTGCTTAAAACAAACGGGCAAACAACATATAATGGCAATGAGTCGGTTACATATACCATATTAGTTACCAACCCCGGCCCAAGTGATGCGTATAATGTGGTAGTGCATGATAACAAGCCCTATAATATACAGGTAATGACGTGGGAACGTTTTGAAAATACTGATATAGGCCTGGTGGGCGATGGCAGCAGCGGTACTATGAACGATATAATTCCGGTAATTCCGGTAGGTGCTACTATAGAATATAGTGTAACCCTTTTTGTGCCGGAAAACCATCCCTCTTTTGTAGGAAATCTTAAAAATGTTGTTACAGTTACCAGTGACACGCCCGACCCTGTACCGGCATGTCCTACCTGTACCGATATTGATAACCCGAGGGGTATTGGTGTAACAGTAAGCAAAAACCAATATACCGTAGAAGAACTGGTGTATGATGTGCTTATAGATACCGACTGTGCTGATATATCCAACGTTACATGGTCAGCCGGAAACATAAATATAGATAATGAAACACAAGGATTTGGTATAGGATATTTTGAAAAAAATAACTCTAACTTCCCTATTAAAGATGGTATTATTATAAGGGGAGGTAATGTTATGGGAAGCGCCGGGCAGTATGACGGCAGCCATATTTCTACTGAATCTACAGGCTGGAACGGTATCGATGCCGATTTGCAGGGAGTAAGCGATAGCAACCCAAATAGCAATGGAGGTACTATAAGGGATGTAAGTTATTTACAGTTTAACTTTGTGCCGCTTTCAGATCACATGAGTTTTGAGTTCCTTTTTGCAGCAAACGAATATGGGCAATTTCAATGTGGTTGGGCGGATGTTTTTGCTTTCCTGCTTTCAGACATTACTGACCCTACGGCAATGACAAATCAAAATATAGCTGTATTACCCGTTTCGGGTACACCGGTTTCAGTTACCAATATCCGGAATAACTTATATAACCCCGGTTGTGGCTCTGCTAATGCGGAGTATTTTGGGCAGTATAATGTAGATGACCCTTCTATATCTGCCATAAACCACCGGGGGCAGACTGTTGTATTAACGGCAGAATCTGATGTAATTGCCGGGCATACCTATAAAATTAAGCTTGCCGTAGGAGATTATGGTGACACACAATATGACTCTGCAGTATTCCTTGAAGCCGGTTCTTTTGATATTGGCCAGCCCCAATTACCCGATGACCTTACTATAGCTGTGGGTACCGCACTTTGCCCGGATGAGGTATATTACCTTACCCCGGAAATTGCACCAGGCACCAGCTTTGTATTTAACTGGGAAAAAGATGGCGAATTAATTCTTGACAATAATGGAGACCCGGTAGAAACAGAAGGTATAACGGTTACAGAGCCGGGTGTGTATACACTGCTGGCATATTTTCCTTTAAACCCTGGATGCGCCCTTAGCACTGATATAAGAATAGAGTACCGGCCTGAAATTCCGCTTGCAGATCCGGAAGACCTGATAGCCTGCGGCGTGGTAGGTGGTACAGGTACTTTTGACCTGACATCAAACACCCCTATAATGACAGCCCCTTTAGACAGTCCGGGGTCGTATGATGTATTTTACTATACCTCACTACAGGATCTTCAGGACGATGAGCCGTCAATTTTTCCTTCTATCGCTTACGTGGGTAATGATGGGCAAACAATTTACGCCCGTATCCAGGGGGTTGATAATGATTGCTATACTGTAAGATCATTTAACCTTATTGTACAGCCATGTGGCGTACCGGCTCCGGTAGACCCAATGTATGCCTGTGACCCGGTTCCGTATGACGGTTCCGAAATATTTGACCTTACGGCACAGTATGATGACATGATGGATCCCATCCTTACACCTGAAAATTATACCGTAACGTATCATACTAATGAAGATGATGCTTTAAATACAGGAAACAACCCTATAGTAAGCCCCGAAACATTTAACGGTACTACGCAAACCATATACATCAGGGTAGTTAATAATTTTGACCCAGATGATGTAAATGTTGTTGAGCTAGACCTTATAGTAACCTCTCAGCCCGAAGTAGGTGAGTTTGAAGATGTAATTGCTTGTGATGCTTACAGTTTACCACCATTAACAGAGGGCAATTACTATACCCAGTCAAACGGCGGGGGCACTATGCTCAATACTGATGATTTAGTGTTAACTACCCAGACAATTTATGTGTTTGCACAACAGGGTACAGCTCCTAATGCATGTACAGACGAAACCAGTTTTGAAGTAACTATTTTAGAAACGCCAGATTTGGGTGAACCTACAGATGTAAATGCATGCGGTTCTTATACATTACCAATATTGGCTGCGGGTAACTATTATACAGCTACAGGCGGTACCGGCAGTATGATACCTGCCGAAACCGAGATTACAACCACTCAGGATATTTATATTTATGCTGAAGTGAGTGAGTCTGATGTAACCTGTTCTGATGAAATAATGTTTCATGTAGAAATTTTGGAAGCCCCTGTTTTAGTACCTTCTACGGCTTTAGAGGTTTGCGACGATGACACGGACGGTTTGGCGGAGTTTGACCTGAC